>DASXDB010000041.1:0-1561 GCA_036490895.1 Gaiellaceae bacterium | reverse complement strand
GACGCACGCGTGACACGTTCCGTCGGGAGTCGGCGTCGGGCCGTGGGCGCAGTTGACGGCCTTCGCGAGGATGCGCGCGAGCGACGTCTTGCCGGTGCCGCGCGGGCCGGCGAACAGGTACGCCTGGCGCACCTTGCCCTGCGCCACGGCGTTCGTGAGCGTCCGCACGACCGCTTCTTGCCCGACGACCTCCGCGAAGGTCTGGGGACGGTACTTGCGGTAGAGCGCGGCCACGCGTCGATTCTCGCAGTTACGAGGCGGGGGCGGTCGCGACCGGCGCATCGGCCACGAACGGCGGGCCTGGTTCCGATGCCTCCTCGGCGTGCGCGGCGTTCCGGAGCGGTAGGCGCAGCTCGAAGACGGCGCCGCTGCCCGGCGCATTCCGTGCGGCGCACGAGCCTCCGTGGGCGCGGGCGATCGCCGCGGCGATCGACAGCCCGAGCCCGACGCCGCCTTCTCGACGCGAACGGGAGACGTCGGCGCGGGCGAATCGCTCGAAGATCCGCTCCAGCACAGCCGGATCGATCCCGCCGCCGCCGTCGGACACGGACAGGACGACGTCGTCCGCTTCGCCGCGGGCGGAGAGCTCGATCAGGTCGTACTCGTCGGTGTGCTGCACCGCGTTCTCGAGCAGCGCGTCGAGCGCTGCCCGCAGCCAGGTCTCGTCGACGTAGAGGACGACGTCGACGACCGGCCCGAGGCGCCACGCGCGCGGGGCGACGTCGGCCCACCGCATCACCACGTCCTCGACCAGCGCGACGAGCGGCACCTCGCCGCGGTCGAGCCACTCGCCGCGCTCCGCCCGGGTGAGGAGAAGGATGCGGTCGATCAGCCGCTCCATCCGGGTCAGCTCCTCCGAGACGACGTCGATCTCGCGCTCGCTCGGGCCGAGGCGCCGCGCCAGTTGGTCGAGGTGCCCGCGCGCGATCGTGACCGGCGTCCGCAGCTCGTGCGAGACGTTCTGGACGAGGCGCTCCTGCTGCTCGAGCAGCGCCGCGCGCTCACCCGCAAGCTGCTCGACGGTCTGGTGCATCAGCACGCGCCGGCGCGCGTGCCACACCATGGCGAGGAACATCGCGGACATCAGCGGTACCTCGAACAGCTCGCCCCAGAGCTGCACGCCGTCGAACGCATCGCTGAGGATCGACGCGCCGGTGGCGATGATGACTGCTCCGAGAACGACGCCGGTGACGGCGGGCGACCACACCCGGAAGCCGTAGAGGAGCGTCAGGGTGATCCAGATGACGTGGAACGGGACCGTCTCCCAGGACGGCCACGCGATCATCGTCGCGAGGCAGACGATCGCGAGCACGCCCCAGGCGGTCTCGACCCTGTCAGGCGGCCACGCGGTAGCCGGCATTCCTCACCGTTTCGATTGCCTCGGCCGAACCGAGCTTCTTGCGTAGGCGGCGGACGCACACGTCGACCACGTTCGAGCCGGGATCGAAGCTGTACCCCCACACCTCGGAGAGCAGCCGCTCGCGGCTCACGACCTCGCCCGGATGGCAGACGAGGTGGTACAGCAGGCGGAACTCGCGGTCGGAGAGGTCGACGGTGCGAT
>DASXDB010000040.1:0-14152 GCA_036490895.1 Gaiellaceae bacterium | reverse complement strand
GCCATCTCGCTCATCAGGTGCGACGAGACGAACACGGTGCGGCCTTCCGCTGCGAGCCGCTTGAGCAGGTTCCGCATCCAGTGGATGCCCTCCGGGTCGAGGCCGTTGACCGGCTCGTCGAGCATGACGGTCGACGGATCGCCGAGCAGCGCGGTCGCGATCCCGAGCCGCTGGCCCATGCCCAGCGAGAACTGACCGGCGCGCTTCTTCGCGACCTCGTGCAGACCGACGAGGTCGATCAACTCGTCGACGCGCCGTCGCGAGATGCCGTGCGTCTGGGCCAGCGCGAGCAGATGATTGCGTGCGGAGCGGCCCGGATGGATCGAGCGGGCTTCGAGGAGCGCGCCCACCTCGTGGAGCGGCGCGGGATGGTCGCGGTAGTGCTTGCCGTTGACCGTGACGTCGCCCTTCGTCGGGCGGTCCAGGCCGAGGATCAAGCGCATGGTGGTCGACTTCCCGGAGCCGTTGGGGCCGAGGAAGCCGGTGACGATCCCCGGGCGGACCGTGAACGAGAGGCCGTCGACCGCCCGTTTCCGGCCGTAGTTCTTCGTCAGATCGACGGCTTCGATCATCGAGCTCACGGTAGCTCGCCCGCCGAAGGGTTGTTGAAGAAAACCGTGAGAATCGGCCGCACGACCCGCGATGGGTAGCGTGAACGGCATGGAATACGTGAATCTCGGCGCGACGGGCCTTCGCGTGTCGCGCATCTGCCTGGGGATGATGAGCTACGGCCCGCACGAGTCACGGCGCTGGGCGCTCGACGAGGCGGCGGCGGAGCCGATCGTGCGCCGTGCGGTCGAGGGCGGGATCATCTTCTTCGACACCGCCGACGTCTACAACGGCGGCCAGAGCGAGGTGATCACCGGCCGGCTCCTGACGAAGCTCTTCGGAATGCGCGAGGAGTACGTCGTCGCGACGAAGGTGCACGGTCGCACGATGCCCGGCGAGAACGGTGCCGGTCTCTCGCGCAAGCACATCCTCGCGTCGATCGACGCGTCACTCGAGCGGCTCGGCCTCGACTACGTCGACCTGTACCAGATCCACCGCTTCGATCCGCGCACGCCGATCGAGGAGACGATGGACGCGCTGCACGACGTGGTGCGCGCAGGCAAGGCGCGGTACATCGGTGCGAGCAGCATGTACGCATGGCAGTTCGCGAAAGCACAGCGGGTCGCGCAGACGCGGTTCGTGTCGATGCAGAACCACTACAACCTCGTCTACCGCGAAGAGGAGCGGGAGATGATCCCGCAGTGCATTGACCAGGGCGTCGGCGTGTTGCCGTGGAGCCCACTCGCACGCGGACTACTCGCAGGCAATCGCACCGCGTCGGGCGACAAGCTCACGACGCGCGCGCAGACCGATCAGTTCGCCGACTCGCTCTACGTACCGGAGCTGGACTTCCCGGTGGTCGATCGCGCCGGCGACGTTGCCGTCACGCGCGGCGTGCCGGCGGCGCGGGTCGCGCTTGCCTGGCTGCTGCACAAGCCCGGCGTTACGGCGCCGATCGTCGGCGCAACGAAGCTCGAGCACCTCGAGGACGCGCTCGCGGCCGAGCAGCTCGAGCTGTCGGACGACGAGATCGCGCGGCTCGAGGAGCCGTACGTGCCGCACGCGATCTCCGGGCACGAGTAGCTAGTCGAGCCGCGGCACGGTCCGCGGGAACATCAGCAGCCCCACGATCCCGAGCAGGGCGGCGACGACCAGCGCCCAGAAGACGCCGTGCACCGCGTGGAAGATCGCCGGGGCCGCGTGGCTCCGGTGCGCGAGCCGGCCGTTCGCGATCGAGCCGAACACGGCGACGCCGACGGCGCTGCCCAGCGTGCGGATGAACATGTTGGTGCCGGTGACGACACCGCGCCTTCCCCAGCCGACGGTCGACTGGACGGCGACCACGGTCGCGACCGAAACGAACCCGAGCCCGACACCGAGCACGAATCCTGCGACGCCGACGCGCCAGATCCCCGAGTCACCGCCGACGAAGAGCGCGAACAGCAGGCAGCCCGCGGTCGCGATCGTGCCGCCGACGAGTGCAGTCGGGCGATAGCCGATGCGGAGATAAACGCGCGGCGCGAGCGTTGCGGCGATCGGCCAGCCGATCGTCATCGTCGCCATCGCAAGCCCTGCGACCACGGCGCCGACGCCGACGACGCGCTGCGCGTACGTCGGCACGTACGTCGTCTGCCCGATGAGGATCGCGCCGATCGCGAGCCCGGAGACGTTGCCCGCGACGAGGATGCGATTCCGGAACACCCAGAGCGGCAGGATCGGCTCGGCGACGGTGCGCTCGATCTGCACGAACGCGGCGAGCAGCAGGGCCGAGGCCGCGAAGAGCGCGACGCTCGTCGTCGAGCCCCACGCCCAGCTGACGCCGCCCTCGAGCAGCGCAAGGATCAGCAGCGAGCACGAGGCGGTGAGCGTAAGCGCGCCGGCGTAGTCGATCCGATGCCTGCGCCGCTCGACGCGCTCATGCAGGTGCCGTTGAATCAGCCATGCGGCGCCGACGCCGATCGGCAGGTTGAGCCAGAAGATGCCCCGCCACGTCCAGTACTCGGCGAAGAAGCCACCGAGCGTCGGGCCGACGATCGCCGACACGCCCCACACCGACGAGATCCAGCCCTGCACCTTCCCGCGCTCGGCCGGCTCGTACAGGTCGCCGACGATCGTCGTGGTCGTCGGCAGGATCGCACCCGCGGCGAGGCCCTGCAGCCCGCGGAAGACGATCAGCGTGACCATGCTCCACGCAACGGCGCAGAGCACCGAGCCGACGAGGAAGCCGGCTACGCCGACGAGCAGCACCGGCTTGCGGCCGAACACGTCGGAGAGGCGGCCGTAGATCGGCACGGTCACCGCCTGCGTGAGCAGGTAGATCGAGAAGATCCACGGGAAGAGCGAGAAGCCGCCGAGGTCGGCGACGATCTGCGGCACCGCAGTCGCGACGATCGTGGAGTCGATCGCGGCGAGCCCGATCGCCAGCATCAGCGCAGCGACGATCGCGCCGCGGTTGTCGGCCTCCGTCCCGGCCGCCGGCACAGGTTCGAGAGTGAGCTCTGCCATGCCCGCGAGTCAACCTAGCGGCCGCCGATCGTCCCGGGTCGCTAACGAGGGAAGCGATACACGCGTGCGTTGTGGGGCTCGTACTGGCTCGTGTCGGTGAAGGAGCCCGATCGAACCCCGAGCGGCCGCGGCGGGTTGCTCGGCCCGTGCGGGAGCACGGTTCCGGCCGAGATGCCCGCGGGCAGCCCGCGAAACGTGACCTTGCCGCGCGCCGTCGGGCTGCGACGAACGGCGATCACGTAGATCGAGTCGGCGGTCTGTCGCGCGCTGAGTGCGATGTCCGGTGCACTCGCGGTCACCGTGAACGGCGTGTCGGGTGCGAGCAACGCGGCCGCGTGCTGCGGCCCGGAGAGCTCTTGCGTGAGCGGCTTCTGCACGTTCCGCCAGTAGGTCCAGTTGAAGCCGCGGACGCGGTCCTGCGGCGTCATCACCTGGCGCAGGTGTCCGCCGAAGAAGAACAGCCCGCGTGCGCCCGCGATGATCGCGTCGTAGGCCATGAACCGCGCCTGCTGCAGCGTCGGAAACACGACTTGGTTGCGCGGCGGCAGCACACCGCTCCAGGCGATCTGCAACGTGGTCCAGATCGGCTGGCCCGGGTTCGCCTGCCGGAGGATCTGCGTGACGTCGCCGACGACGCTGATGTCCTTGTTCGCCCGGGCGGCGTGCTTTCCGGGCGGCACGGAGACCGGGTAGATGTCGACGCCGTGGATGTCGCAGACGGCGGCGTACGGCTTCAGGTCGCTCAAGGGACGCGGCGCCTCGATGATCGCCAGCGGATGATCGGGGTCGAGCGAGTGGACGTGGTTCAGCACCGCGACCAGGCCCGACGGAGCGAGGTGCCCGGCCGCGGGCTCGTCCGCGCCTTTCCATACGCCGAGGCCCGGGTGTCCCTTGATCGCGTTCACGATCTCCGTGAGCAGCGCCTTGTTGGCGAGCGTGTTGTCGACGCCCGCGAGCGCGAGCCACAGCTGCATCCCGTGCTGGTGTGCGACGTCGAGCTTGCGCCGCACGCTGGTCATCTGCTCGGCGGCCGAGCTCGCCGCCCACGGGTCGTAATGGCGGGCAAGGTTGATGCCCGCACCGGCGACCTCTGCCCACGCGTCCCGCCCGCTCGGCGTCTTGCCGTCGACGGGTGGTGGATCGGACAGCCCGAGCGGGAACACAGGCCTGCCGCCCGACACGAGATTGCCGGTCGCTCCGTCGATGCGAGTCTTCATGTCCCCCCACCTGAGTTTGCCCAGAGGAGCCTCGTGCGCGTCAAGAGATGAGCGCCGCGAGCGCCTGGTGGTGTTCCGTGGTGTCGAACCGGTGCAACGGGTCGATCGGCAGTGCGTGCTCCGTGAGCCGACCGGCTCGCCGCACGTAGACGACCGGAGTGACCGCGCCGTCGGCCGCGTACTCGATCGTGACTGCGACCGAGTCGCCGCCGTCGCGGTCGACGTGGTCCGCGAGCGGGACGATCCCGCCGTCGCGGCAGACGCCGTCGGTCTCGACGACGCGCGCGAGATAGCCCTTCTGGATCCACAGCTCCGGCGCGCGCGCGAGCTCGCCGAGGAGGAACGGCACGACCTCGTCGCGCGTGAGCTGCCGTCGCCCGCGCGTGATGCCGAAGTGCGCCTCGGCGATGCGGTGCGCGAGGATCCGCGCGTTGTAGCGGAAGCCGTTGACGGAACCGGTGCTCGATGTCGCGCCGTGCTTCCGGAGCCCGGCCGACGCGCCCATGACGTTGCCGGCGAAGTAGATCCCGGGCACCGAGACGCTCTCCCAGTACGGCGTCTGCGCGGGCAGCCGGCCGTCGCTGACCATCGCGACGCCCAGCTCCGGCAGGTCGCGCATCGGTGCCCGGAACCCGGTCGCCGCAATCACCTCGTCGGCTTCGACCTCCACCTCTCCCTCCCACGTCGTCCCGCTCGCGCGGATGCGATATCCGTCCGCGTCCCGCTCGACGCGATCGATCGCAGCGTCGAGCACGAAGCTGCCCGAGCCGCCTCGGATGTGCTGCATGTACGGCGAGAGATAGCGGATGCTGAGCGGCGAGAACGCGAGGACGGCGGTCTGCACCGGCCGCGGCGACGCAAGGACGATGCGGCTCGCCCACGGCAACAGGCCCTGGGCGAGCTCGAACGCCGAGTTGCGCTTGCCGACGATGAAGACGCTCTTGCCCTCGTACTGCTCGGGCGTGCGCGTCGCCGCGTAGTGCGGCGCCGAATCGAGGCCGGGGATCGGCGCCGACCAGGGCTCCGTCACGCCGATCGCGAACACGCACACCCTGCAGCGGTACTCGCCGTCGGAGGTTCCGAGCACGAACCCATTCTCGTCGCGCGACGTCGAGAGCCACTCGCACTCGTACCGCACCTCGACGTGCTCGGCGAAGGCGGCGAGCCCGGCCTCCATCTCGTGCCGCGCAGGGACGTCGTACGCGCGGTCCATGAACCCGCGCACGAGCGCCTGATGCCCAGGCTCGTCGCCGACGAGGCTGTTGTGGTCGTACCACTCGTACTCGCGCGTTCCCGGTTCGAACGGGGCGTCGGGCTTCGTCCAGCTGATCAGGCGCTGGTAGACGGGCCAGCGTCGGAACATGCCGCCCGGCGCGGGATCGCGCGAGAGCACGGCGCAGCGCGTGACGCCGGCGCGGACGAGGCTGTAGGCAGTCTGCAGGCCGCCCGGCCCGCTCCCCACCACCACGACGTCGTACTCGCCCGGCGGAAACGGTCGCTGGTCTACCCGTCCCAAGCGTTGGCGGCGCGCAACCGTCGCGCTTCGATTTGCAGCATGCGGTACATCACCGACGGCTGCTGGAACAGGAACGGCTTCAGCTCGGTGTCGGGGATGATCAAGCAGCGAAGGACGGTCGCCGCGATCACGTCGGCGGTCGGCCGCGCATCCGTGAGCAGCGAGATCTCGCCGAAGAAGTCGCCGTGGTGAAGACGTGCGCGTTCATTGCCGTCAATGACGACGTGTGCCTCTCCGTCGAGGATCACGTAGAAGCCGCCGCCAGTCACGTCCTGGCGGATCACGCGCTGGCCCGCGGCGAAGACCTCTTCGTCGAACGAGTGCGCGAGCACCTCGAGTTGCGGGTGCGGCAGATCGGCGAACAGTGCGAGCCGCGAGAGTGTGTCGACGTAGTTCTCGGCCGGGGCTGCCATCAGGTCCAGTGTACGATCATGCCCCCGCCGGGATCCGGCAACGGGAGCGTGTCCGCCTCCACGATCACCGCATCTCTGGCGGTGGCCGACAGCTTCTTCCAGGTGTCGATCGTCAGCACGCGCTTCGCGCGGCGCCAGGTCCCGACGATCTCGCCGTCGACCAGCAGCGCACCCGGCCAGACTCGTGGCGTCCACAGCTCGTTGCGCTGCTTCTCGGTCGGGACGAGGAGTGCGCGTTCGTGGGCGGTCGTATGCAGCCAGTAGGAGTCGCCGCTCGGGAGCAGTCGCGCGGGCGCGGGAGGGTTCGGCGATGCGCGCATCGCTTCCTCATCGGCGGCGAGGAGGTGTGCCTCGTTGACCGCGATCAGCTCCTTCGCCAGGTCGACGAACGTCTGCGCGGCTTCCTTCGCACCGATCCCCGCCCACTTCGCGAAGGCGGCGGCGGTCGACGGCCCGTAGACGTGGAGGTAGCGGCGCGCGAGCTCGGCTCGCGCATTCTGCACGGTGGTCTTCGGCGGCGGAACCATCCACAGGTGCGGTGCGCGCGCGCCTTCCCAGCGAATCGCGAGCCGGCCGGTGAGCGTCGCGTAGCGGAGGCTGTTGCCGAGGCGCAGGGCGGCCCCGGCGTCGCGATCGCGCATGCGCCTGCCGGCGAGCACCGCCTCGAGTTTCTCCATGGTCTGCTCGGCGACGATGCGCGTCTTGCCCGACTCGGGCAGGCGCGCGTAGGTGAAGAGCGGCAGGTCGGGCGCGGCGACGACGTACACCTGGTAGCGCGGCCCCCACACCTGCACGAGCGACGGGTCTTCCCACGTGACGTGGGTCGCTCCCTCGACGCGTGCGTGGATGGAGAGGAGCGCGGCCCGCGGCATGCTGTCCTGCAGCCCGGCCCACGCCGCGGTCCGCAACGAGCGCCTGCCTTTCGGCAGGCGCTCGTCGAGCGCGTTCGTCCGACGACGGAACGCGAGGATCTGGTCGCGGGGGGCCTCGAGCGCCGCCACGGCGTGATCGTACGAGTCGAGCGTCGTCACCGCCGCAGTGGGTTGGCCCGCCGACTGACGACAGGCCAACCCGGTTGTGATCGTTCAGTTCACGGCGTCGAGCGCGATTGCCTCGATCGAGCCGTCGATCTCTGAGGGGTCACCGCTGAGTGCGGTGCAGTACACGTGTACGACGTTCGAACCGCTCGACGAGAACACGCCGGCGAAGGTCATCCCCCGCGCCACGTCGATGTTGGCGGAACTCGAGCCGCCGGCATCCACATTGAGGGAGCAGCCGGCTCCGGCGAACGAGGTGCTCACCGTCGCGACCACCATGTAGGGACCGGCCGGCAGATCGCTGAGGCCGACGACCTCGTGACCATCCTCGTTCACGGTGTACGTGTTGGTGGCGTAGTAGACGTGACTGACGCCCGACGACCCTGTTTCTCCCTGTGGCCCCGCAGGACCTGTCGGCCCCGCCGGCCCCTGAGCGCCGGTCGCCCCAGCGGGACCTTGGGGACCCGCCGGGCCCTGGGCGCCCGTCTGGTTCCAGTTCAGAGCCCGCTCTCCGGACGTGCACTTCCTCGAGCCCGATGCCTCGGAGTCGTACACGCGAAGCAGCCCGGTCGTCGTGAGATAACAGCCGTGGATGACCCCGCTCGAGTCGGGGACAGCCCCCATGGCGACCGCAACCGTGGCTGCGGCCGCAGTAGCGACGGCTGCGCAGATCGCGAGCCGGACGCGGCGAGATGTTCGCTTCATTTCGTGTTCGCTCCTTTCACTCAGTGAAGGGTGGTCAGGCACTTGACGTAGGTGGTGACGGAGCCCTCTTCGAAGCCGTCGCGTTCGACGCGACGACCTGCCCGGCTGCACAGCCGCTCTGCGGCAGCTGAAACCAGCATCTGGTTCGAGCCGCACGACTTGTCGTCGGGTAGCCGACGGCGGCGATTGCGATCGCCGCGATGCCTGCGGACGCGACGAGCGCGGGCAGCGAACCGACGAGCACGTGCGTGCGCGATCTCTTCATGGTCTTCTGTCCTCTCAGACCAGATCGGCCAGGCCGGCAGCGGTCTCGGCGATCCGGTCGATGCGAATGTCAGCCCGCCGTGCGGCCTCGAGCACCGCGTCGACGGAATCGGCTTCGTACAGGTAGAAGCAGGTCTCGTCCTCGGGGACGAAGATCGAGCGGACGAGCCGGACGCGGACGTCCTTGCTGCTCATCCGTTCGGCTTCTCGCCGTGCCCGCTCGACGCCCACGGCGACGTCCGCCGCGTCACGACGGGACACGTAGCGCTCGACGAGATACTCCGCCACGCGGTCCCTCTCACCCGGCGCGCGGGGTGAGCGCCCCTGTGAACGAGTACGACCCGCTCGGGAGATCGACCTCGCAGGTCACGGCGAGGTTTCGCGGCGGGATCCCGGCCGCGATCGTCGAGCCGCCGAATTGCTGAACGACGAAGACCGCACTCCCGTCGGCGAGCTGGTACGCGATGCCGGCGGACGCACCGTGGGCGGCGGTGGCCGGGAGGTTCTCCTTCGTCGCCGTGAAGCTGGACGACGTTCCCGCCGGCCCGACGCAGTCGTGGAACGCGAACGTCCCCGGATCGGCGCCGCCGTTCGCGCCGGTGGCGAGCGACGCGCTCAGTGCAAGCGCGGCGACCGCAGCCGCCCCGAGCTGGTTGATACGCACCATTCAGACCTCCCGTGCGTTGGTGTCGGTGACTCGACCGACGGTACGAACCGACGCACCGGGGCGAAATGCCTGAAACCTGGACTCTTTAGCGGCGTGGCTCGCCGATGCGACCGGCGAGCTGGCTGCGCGAGCGCACGCCGAGCTTGGCGTACACGTGTGACAGGTGCCGCTCGACCGTGTAGACGCTCACGACGAGCGTGGCGGCGATCTCCTTGTTCGACCGCCCTGAGGCGGCGAGCTCGGCGACGCGACTCTCGGCCTGCGTAAGCGCGCCGTCGGCGCTCGGGCGCCTGCCTCCTACGCGTTCGAGCTCCAGGCGAGCCTGAGCCGCCCACCCGTCTGCGCCGAGGTCGTCGAACGCACCTGCGGCGTGTTCGAGCGTGTCACGCGCGGCCGCCCATTTCCGGCGGCGCCGCTGCGCCCGCCCCAGGGTCAGCAGCGAGCGGGCGGCGTCGTGCCGCAGGCCGAGCGCCGCATAGTCCACGGCGGCCTGCGCCAGCCCGGCATCCGCGGAATCGGTCTCCGTGTTCGCCGCCAGGAGAAGCAGCGCTTCGCAACGCCGGACGCTCACCTCCGCCCACGGGTGCGACTGGTCCTCGGCCAGGCGGCGCAGCCTTGCGGTGACCTCACGCGCCGCCTCGACATCGTCGAGGCCGAGCAGCGCCTCCGCGAGGTCGCCGCCGACCGGCAACACGCCCGGGTCGTCGATGCCTTCACGGGCTGCATGCTCCCAGAGCGGCCGAAGGTGCTCGACGGCCCGCGCGTAGTCGTGGGCGAACAGCGCGGCGACGCCGGCCGCTCGTCTCGCCTCCGTCTCCTCGCGGAAGTTCTCGATCGCGCTCGCGGCCGCGATCGCCTGCTCGGCCCAGTGGGCTGCCTCCTCCGGGCGCCCACGCACGGCCGCCAGGACGGCGCGGCAGCGGGCAGGGCCGACGACCTGCTCGTGCGTGTCGCTCGGAAGCGTCCATTCGCCCCATTCGTCGAGATGGCGCTGCGCGGCCCGCACGTCGCCGGCCCGCAGCTCGATCTCGCAGAGCTGCCGGTGCATGATGCTCGCCGAGACGGCTTCGCCGCGTTCACCTGCGAGTGCTCGCAGGCGCTCGAAGACCCCACGGCTCTCGTCGACATTGCCGCGCACCATCAGGCGAATGCCCGCGGGGCGCTCGATCGCCGCCTCGTACAGGCTGGCACCCTGCGGTGTGGGTGCGAGGGACGCGTCCAGCGGTCGACCGCGCATGACGTTGATCCACGCGAGTGTGTGCAACGCGCGTTCTCGGGTTCCGACGGAGGCCGCCTCGGCCAGCCGGAAAGCCTCCTGCGCCCAGCGCTCTGCATCGTCGAGCCGCTCGAAGCGAGCGATCGCGTACATCAGCGCCTTCGTGGCGAGCGCAGTCGCGCGGACTTCGACGTCGTCGCCGCTCTCGCCGAGCGCAGCGTCGAGGTAGGTCTCCATCTCGGAGAGGCGATCGCCGGTCTCGCTCAGCATCAGCAGCGCCCGGCCGCGAGCCGGCCCCGGCGGAAGAGCGGCGAGCCGTTCCTGGAGCAGCTCGCGGACGCGCGCCTCCTCGCCGGCGATCTGGAGGTAGCGAATCAGCAGGAGCAGCCGCTCCTCGTGGCGTGTCGAGCCGGTCGAGGTGAGCCGGAGGGCGTGCTCGGCCAACTCGACGGCGTCATGGACGGCGCCGCGGCCGATCGCCTTCTCGGCCGCCGCCGCGATCCGGTCTCCAAGGCCCGCGTCGGGACGCGACGTGGCGATCGCGAGGTGCCGTGCCTGCAGTGTCTCTTCGGCGAGCGTCTCTGCGAGCTGTAGGTGGACCTCACGCCTCTCGTCAGCGGTCGACAGTCGCTTCGCAGCCGCGGCGAGCAGTGGATGTGACACGCGGATGCGACTGCCGTCCGGGACGAGCAGGCCCAACGTGGCTGCATCCTCGAGCGCGAGCGGCCCGACGAGACTCGAAACTTCGAGGCGAGTGAGACCGCTGCTCAGGGCGACCGCGAGCACCGCGCGACGCACCGGTTCGTCCAGCGCAGCGATGCGTCTGCCGAACACCTCATCGACGAGGTCGGGGAGCGGGAGCTCCTCGCCGAGGTCGGGGAGGCCGCGGTCGACGAGCATCCGCCCGAGCTCGAGCGCGACGAGCGGGCTTCCGTGCGACAGCTCGAAGAGCCGGAGGAGCACTCGGCGAGGCGGCGCGAGGTGGAGGCGTTCCGCAAGCAGCGAGCGCACCGCGCCGACGCTGAGAGCACCGATCTCCAGCCGCTCGCAGCCGACCGGATTGAACGCCGATTCGAGCGGGGTCGGCTCGCCTGGCCGGCGCGTGAAGAGAAACCGGACCGAACGGCCGCGCAGGCGGCGCGCTGCGAACGCGAGACAGTCCTCCGAGGCTCGATCGAGCCACGGCACGTCGTCGACGGCGACGATCACCGGTCGCAGCCCGGCGAGGGTGCGCACCACACGGGTGAACCCGGCCGCGACGGCGACCGCTTCGGGCGGCGAGCTCTCGGGCTCCGCGCGCAGGATCGCCACGTCGAGCGCCCGTCTCTGCGGCGCCGGAACGCCGTCGAAGGCCGAGGCGTCGACCTCGTCGAGCAGATCGGCGAGCGCGACGAACGAGAGTTGCAGCTCCGGCTCGCTCGCGCGTGCGACGAGCACGTCCTGTCCGCCCGCGCGCGCGGCGGCGAGCCCGGCCTCCCACACCGTCGTCTTGCCGATTCCGGGCTCCCCGACGAGCGCGAGCGCACGCGCGGGCCCTCCATCCGCGAGGAAGCCCTCGACGCGCGCGAGCTCGACCTCCCGCCCGACCACGACAGGCGCAACCGCAGTCCTCTCCATCATCCGAAGTCATTGTCGAGCGCCGGGACGCCGCCGACAAGGCTCGCCGATTCCGGCCCGACCCTTACGGGTTTCTTAACGAGCCCGCGCCGTACGCAACGCAACGCACCGGCACGGGCTCTTGAGCGCGACAGCTACGAAAGGAGCACCGCTTGCGTGCCTTGACTCGCATTCTCGTTCCGCTCGTCCTCGCGCTCGGCGCGGTCGCCGCGCTCGCCGGAACGGCGGCGGCGACTCCGGGCGGGAGGCCCGTATTCGTCCTCACGGACAACCCGGCCGGCAACCAGGTCGTCGCGTACACCGCAGCCGCCGACGGCGCCCTGCAGCAGTCGGGCGTCTACTCGACCGGCGGCCTCGGCGGGATTCTCACCGGCTCGGTCGTCGATCACACCGCGTCGCAGGGCGCGCTCGCGTATGACGCGTCGCATGACCTGCTGCTCGCGTCGAACCCGGGGAGCTCCACGATCTCGGTCTTCCGGGTGAATGGCGACAAGCTCGCGTTGACGCAGCAGATCGACTCCGGGGGAACGTTCCCCGTCAGCATCGCGGCCCACGACGGCGTCATCTATGTGCTGAACGCGCTCGACGGCGCCTCGATTCAGGGCTTCCGCGCCGTCGGCCAGCACCTGTTCCCGCTTGCCGGCTCACATCGTGACCTGGGTCTCGGAACGACGGCGGCATCGCCGTTCACCGCCACACCCGGTCAGGTCGCGTTCTCGCCGGGCGGATCGCAGTTGCTCGTGACGACGAAGGGATCCACGAACTCGATCGACGTGTTCGCCGTCGACGGCAACGGCGTCGTGGCGGCAGCACCGGTCGTGAACCCGGACGCAGGCGCAGTCCCGTTCGCCGTCGCGTTCGACCCGAACGGTGACCTCGCCGTCGCCGAAGCCGGGCCGAACAGCGTCGCGACGTTCTCGCTCGCGGGCGACGGCACGCTCACGTTCCTGAACCGTGCGGCGACGAGCCAGGCCGCGACGTGCTGGATCACCGCGAGCGGTGCGTTCCTCTACACGTCGAACGCGGGCAGCGGCTCCGTGACCGGCTACGCAGCCGGCGCGGGCGGGTCGCTCACGAACCTCGGCAACACGGCCGCGGCCGCAGGCACGATCGACTCGTCGGCCACACCCGACGGAGCGTTCCTGTACGTCCAGACGGGTGCCGCAGGCGCGGTGTACGGCTATCGCATCGAGAGCGACGGCTCGCTGACCGCCGTCGGCTCGGTGACGGTGCCCGGCGCCACAGGCGGCGAGGGGGTCGTCGCCCTCTGAGAAACGGCAAGCCGGGGGCGCCACGGGCGCGCCCCCGGCTTGCGCAGGAACGCGACCGTTCGCCGAGAACACAAGTCGGTCGTGAGCGAACTCTTCGACGACGCCGAGCCCGAGAACGACTCGTTGGCGGATGCGATGGACGACTTCGACCGCATCGAGACGTTCCGCCTGTACGTGCGCGAGGGGATCGACGAGCTGCAGGACTGGCTGCGCGAGCAGCCGACCGCCTAGAGCAGGTTGTCCAATTGCCAGCGCGGCGCGCGCTGGTCGTTCCGAAGCCGGGCCACCACGGTGCCGAGGATCGCGTGCGTGAACGTGGCCTCGCTGCGGAGGAGCTTCGTGAATGCGGCGCGTCCGATCGCGAGCGCGCTCACGTCGCCCGTCGCGATCACGTCGGCGGAGCGCGGCGCGTCCTCGATCAGTGCAAGCTCGCCGAAGAAGTCGCCGCTCCGGAGCTTCAGCGGCCGCCCGCTCTCGCGGACGACGAGCGCGTGCCCGTCGAGGATCACGTAGAACGTGTCGCCCGGTTCGCCGAGGCGCACGATCGCGGACCCGGCGCGGAACAGCCTGACTCGTCCGAGCTCCGCGACGCGCCGCAGTTGCTGCGGGGTCAGCCCGGCGAACAGCGGCACGGCCTTCAGCGCCGGCAGAGCCTCGGTTCTCTCGATCGTGCTAGTGGGCAAGGAGCCCTTCGCGCACCTTCGCGGCGAGGCCTTTCGCGATCCGTCCGCGCTCGCCCCAGGAGCCGTACTCGGTCTCGCGGCCGCGCTGCGCGGCCTGTCCGCTCAGCACGAGCCTCGACGACGACTCGGACAGCGGTTCGGCGGTGACGGTCATGTCCTGGCCCGCGGTCGACCAGATCGAAGGACCGGTGTTGAACGTGAATGAGGCGGCTTCGCTCTCGAGGATCGAGAAGCCGAGCACGCTGACGGCGCCGAGCGTCTCCTGGAACACCAGGTCGGGCGGCGCTTCGAATTCGAACTCGTAGGTCTTCGGCACGGGTTGCGGCTCCGGCGTCGAGGGGTCGGTCCTCTTTTGTCGGCGTGACTGTTGTCGAGGTCGACCCGCATTCGAGGGACGCTACGGTGCGGGCGTGGCAGTTCGGGGTGGGGCCAGGTTCCGCCGTCTCGCGCCCGAGCGGCAGCTCGCGGTCGATCTCGGCACCGCGAACACCG
>DASXDB010000039.1:0-3112 GCA_036490895.1 Gaiellaceae bacterium | reverse complement strand
ATGGCGGGCGGCCTGATCCTCGGGTTCCTCGAGTCGTACATCCAGGGCTACGTGCATGGAGCTCACATCCCCGACGGGACGCAATGGTCCGATCTGTACGTCTTCAGCGTCCTGATCGCGTTGATGCTGTTCCGCCACCAGGGCCTCTTCGGCCGGCCCGACATCCGGAAGGTCTGAGGCGATGAGCGACTCGACACCGCACGGGTTCCACTCGACCGGCGCCGAAGGCCCGGCGATCGGGCAGGACGAGTGGGTCGCCCGTCATGCCGCCGTGCGCTTCCTGCCGGAACGGTTCGCCGTCGTCGAGCAGCGCCTGCGCGTCGTCCCCTGGTGGGCATGGCTCACCCTGTTCGTCGGCGTCTTCTGCCTGTTCCCGATCGTGGAGCCGAGCGGCTACGTCCGGCAGGTCGCGTTCCAGACGGTGCTCTACATGCTGCTCGCGCTCGGCCTCAACGTCGTCGTCGGCTGGGGCGGGCTGCTCGATCTCGGCTACGTCGCGTTCTACGGCATCGGCGCCTATGCCTATGCCCTGCTCGACTCGCCGCACTACGGCGTCCACCTCCCGACGCTCGTCTCCGTGCCGCTGATCGTCGTGATCGGCGCGCTGGCGGGCCTCGTGCTCGGCCTCCCCTCGTGGCGGCTCACGGGCGACTACCTCGCGATCGTGACGCTGTTCTTCCTGCAGCTCTTCCAGACCGTGACGACGAACTGGCAGAACGTCACCGGCGGGCCGTTCGGGATCCTCAACGTCGATCCGTTCGGGCTGCCCGGCGGGCACAAGCTGCAGACCGAGCACAGCGGGGTCTTCGCCGTCTCGTACCTGTACGTCGCGCTCGCGTTCTTCGTCGTTGTGTTCGTGGCGCTCCGGCTCCTGAACAACTCGCGGACGGGCCGTGCCTGGCGGTCGCTGCGTGAAGACCCGCTCGCAGCGGAGGCGATGGGCATGCCCGTCAACTGGCTGAAGCTCCTCGCGTTCTCGTGCGGGGCGGCGGTCGCCGCGCTCACGGGATCGCTGTACGCCGCGCTCTTCGGGAACGTGTTCCCGCTCAACTTCTATTTCGTCACGCTGATCACGATCTACACGATGGTGATCCTGGGCGGCTCCGGCAATCAGGCCGGCGTCGTTCTCGGCGCGCTGATCATCAGCCCGCTGCTCGAGCTCCTGCGCGACGCCGACAAGTCGAGGGTTCTCTTCTTCGCCGCGCTCGTCGGCGGGTTCGCCGTGGTCGGCCGGCGCCGGCCGCGCCTGGCGGTCGTGGGCGGGGCGACCCTCGTCTTCGGCTTCGTCCTGCATGCGATCGCGCGCGCGATCGACGGAGGGTGGGTCGCGGGACAACCCGGTGCCGGCGGTTTCGCGCGCTTCGTCGAGCATTGGGTGATCGCGCCCGAGCACCCGGCGCGCTGGATCGCTCCCGTTGCATACGTGGGCGTGATCGCGATCGGACTGCTGTGCACTGTGCTTCGAGGGATCTTGCGCGACATCGTGCTCGTGCCCACGATCTACCTCGGTGCGTTCGTCTGGGAGAACGTCATGCTCTCCAAGCCCGAGCCGGCGAGGTACATCGTGCTCGGCGTCATCCTGATCGTGCTCATGGTCCTGCGTCCGAACGGGCTCCTCGGCGAGCGTCGGGTGGAGATCGTATGAGCGTAGGCTCGACGGAGCCCGGCAAAGAGCGGAGGTGCCGACATGCGCGGCGCCGGAGCGGGACCTGATGTCGCTCCTGGAGCTCACGGACGTCTCGCTCTCGTTCGGAGGCCTGAAGGTGGTCGACGGGCTCGACCTCCACGTCGACGAGGGCGAGATCGTCTCGGTGATCGGGCCGAACGGCGCCGGCAAGACGACGCTGTTCAACCTGATCACGGGTATCTACCGCCCGCACACCGGCGACATCCGCTTCGACGGGCAGAGCGTCGTCGGGCTCGAGCCGCACCAGATCTGCCGTCGAGGCATCTCGCGGACGTTCCAGACGCTGCGGCTGTTCCTGAACATGTCGGTGAAGGAGAACGTGATGGCCGCAGCGTACGGCCACACGAAGGCGGGGATCCTCCGGTCCATGCTCCGCACGCCGGGGATGCGACGCGAGGAGCGCGAGATCGAGGAGCTGGCGCGGAAGCGGCTCTCGTTCTTCGGTCAGCGGCTGATGGGCTACCGCTGGGACCAGCCGGCCTACTCGCTCTCGTACGCGAACCGCCGCCGGCTCGAGATCGCGCGCGCGACGGCGACGAACCCGCGCCTGCTCCTGCTCGACGAGCCCGCGGCCGGCATGAACCCGTCCGAGACTCACGAGATCACGGAGCTGATCGGCCAGCTGCGCACGGACGGCGGCTACACGATCCTCGTCATCGAGCACGACATGCACGTCGTCGAGGGGATCTCCGACCGCGTGGTCGCGCTCGACCACGGCATCAAGATCGCCGAAGGCTCGTTCGAGCAGGTCGCGACGAACGAGAAGGTCGTCGAGGCGTACCTCGGCCTGAACACGATGAGCAGCAAATGAGCCTCCTCGAGCTTCACGAGGTGGACACGTACTACGGGCAGATCCGCATCCTGCAGGGGCTGTCGATCCATGTCGGTTCGGGCGAGCTCGTGTGCCTGCTCGGCGGCAACGCGTCGGGCAAGTCGACGACGCTGAAGACGATCCTCGGCATCGTCCGGCCTCGAACCGGCTCGGTGGTGCTGAACGGCGAGAACGTGACGAAACGCCCGACGAGCTATCGCATCGGCCGCGGGATCGCGATCGTGCCGGAGAACCGGCGCCTGTTCGCGCCGATGACCGTCCTCGAGAACCTCGAGATGGGGGCATACCTGCGCGGCGGCGGCGACCGCGAGGACTTCGACCGCGTCTACGAGCTGTTCCCGCTCCTCTTCGAGCGTCGGTCGCAGCTCGCCGGGACACTGTCCGGCGGCGAGCAGCAGATGGTGGCGATGGGCCGCGCGCTGATGTCGCGGCCGAAGCTGCTGCTCATGGACGAACCGTCGATGGGGCTTGCGCCGATCCTCGTCGAGCGGAACTTCGAGATCATCAAGCAGGTGCACGAGTCGGGCGTCGCGATCCTCGTCGTCGAGCAGAACGCGAACGTCTCGCTCTCGATCGCCGACCGCGGATACGTC
>DASXDB010000038.1:0-2316 GCA_036490895.1 Gaiellaceae bacterium | reverse complement strand
CGGGATGCCCGTCCCTTCGTCGGCGACCCACACGTGCGCGTGCCCCGAGGCCTCTTCCGCGCCGATGGTGATCGTCCCGCCGTCCGGCGAGTACTTCACGGCGTTCGAGAGCACGTTGCCGACGACCTGCGCCAGGCGAGCGCGGTCGCCGTCGATCCGCAGCGGCACATCGGGAAGCTCGAGCTCGAGCTCGTGGCTCTCGTCGTGCCCGAACGTCACTTCCGCCTGTTCGCGCACGAGCGAACGGAGATCGAACGGCTCGCGCCTCAGCGAGAAGCGGCCCTCCTCGATCAGGCGTGCGTCGAGGAAGTCGCTGACAAGTGTCGCGAGACGAGTCGCCTCGGCGTCGACGATCTCGAGGTAGCGCTGGCGATCTGCCTCGGGCAGGTTGCGCTCCAGCAACAGTCGCGTGAAGCCGAGCACGCTCGAGAGTGGCGTGCGCACCTCGTGCGAGACCATGCTGATCAATTCCGACTTGTGGCGCTCGGAGCGTTCGAGGCTGTCGGCGCGCTCGATCAGCTCGCTGCGGCTCACGGCAAGCGACTCGGTCATCGCGTTGAAGACGTGCGCGAGCTCGCCGAACTCGTCGCGGCGGCGATCGTCGAGCCGGACCTCGAAGTTGCCGGCCGCGACCTCGGAGGCGGCGGCGACCGTCTCCCGCAACGGGTCGGCGACGACGCGCGCCAGCCAGAGCCCGAGCAGGATGAGCAGAACGGGCGTCAGGACGAGCGCCACGATCCCCGCGATCGTCGCCTGGTCGGCCAGCCTTCCGGCGGCTGCGCTGCGATCGGCCGCGATCACGGCGGAGTTGCGTGCGACCGCGTCGGTGTCGCGGGTGATTTGGCCGAGGCGCCGTGCGCCCTCCGTGTGCGCGACGGACGAACGAACCGCCGCAGGCGAGACCTTGGCGATGCCGACGACCGGATCGCCGTAGTCGTCGATGTAGGCGCGAATCTCGTCCCGGAGCGCGCGCGCTCGCCCCTCTTGCAGATCGCTGGTCGCCGCCGCGGCGCGCTCCAGCGCGGCGGTCGGCGTCACCCAGGAGCGCGACGCACGGTGCCACTGCGCCACGTTCTTGGGGCTGTAGTCGTCCACGACCTGCTGCAACGCCACGTCGATCGCGGTCACCGATCCGCGCACATCGAACGCGGCGGCGCTCACGGCTGCGGAGCGCGCGCTCGCGGTGTTCGCCGACTTCAGGCGCGCGTTCGCGACGAAGAAGAGGGCCAGCGTCGCCCCGATGGCGGCGGCGCCCAGCGTCGACACCGCGATCACGCGGGCGACGACGCTACGCAGCGATGAGCGCTTCGACGACAGAAGCCAGATCCTTTGGGTCGAATGGTTTACCGACGAACGCATCGGCACCGGCCTTGAGAGCCGTCCTCTGGTCATCGGCGCTTTGCCACGCGGACACAACCACTACCGGTATTTCCTTTGCCTCCTGCTCCGCCCGCAGCTCCGAGAGGAACTCGAGGCCGCTCTTCCCGGGCAGCATCACGTCGAGCACGATCGCCTCCGGCTTCGTCCCTCGAAGCACGGCCTCCGCTTGATCCACGTCCTCCGCCTCGACATAGCGGTAGCGGTCGCCGAGCACCGCTTTGATCAGCTCCCTCAGCGGCAGCTCGTCGTCGCAGATCAGAATGAGTGGCCGCAGCGCCCGCGCTGCCATCGTCACCCAGTCAGTCGAAAGAGCAGGATCTCGCGACGCGGCGAGAGGTGGTTTGCGGTCACGGTCAGCGTCCCTCGTGCGTTGTCGAACAGGCCTGTTCCGCCGATGACGGCCTGCGTGTAGAAGAGCCGCGTTCGCAGGATTCCGGAAGTCTCGAGCGTCCCCTTCGGCAGGACGTAGCTCCCGTCACAGGTCTGCTCGCCCGAGCCCACGTCCATGCACGTGATCACCGCGTGGCCGATCGGTCGCGTCGTGCTCGAGCTCCCGTACAGGGTCATGCGCGCGATGTCGACGCCTCCGGTCGAATCGCTGCCGAGATGCGTGATGTGCGCTTGCCGGTCGGTCAGGCGCACGACGGCTTTCCCGGTCGACTGCGTGGACCGGTCGGAAGCAAACGCCGCAGAACCCACGGCGACGAGCCCTCCTACGACGACGACGAACGTCACCAGGCGGGGTGCTGGACGGAACCCGGCCACTGGAATTTCAGTATAGGCCGCGGAAAGCCGGTTTCCTGCCGGTCGGATAGGCGGCGGGGGTGGGATTTGAACCCACGGAGCCCGTGAAGGCTCTCCGGTTTTCAAGACCGGCCCGTTCGACCGCTCCGGCACCCCGCCGCGCGATCACTCTTGTATCAGGCGTTTCGGCGT
>DASXDB010000037.1:0-6398 GCA_036490895.1 Gaiellaceae bacterium | reverse complement strand
CACCGTCTACGTTCGAAGCGTCACGAGCCAGACGGCCGCGGTTCAGTCCGTGCTCGGCGCCACGGCGAACCCCGAGGCGCCCAACGAGGTCGACGTCAGCCAACCCTCCGCCGCACTCACCGCCCGCGCCGACGCCCAGGGAGCACTCAACAGCCTCTTCCTCGGCCTTGGCGCCGTCTCGCTCCTCGTCGGTGCCGTCGGCGTCGCCAACATCATGCTGATCGGCGTGCTCGAGCGCCGCTCCGAGATCGGGCTGCGCCGAGCGCTCGGCGCTACCAAGGCGCAGATCCGTGCGCAGTTCCTCTCCGAGGCGATCCTGCTCGCCCTCATCGGCGGGGCCGTCGGTGTCACCGCCGGCGTCGTCTCGACCGCGATCTACGCGGCCACCAAACACTGGCAGATCGCCATCCCCACAACCGCGTGGGCGGGGGGTCTCTGCGCCGCCGTTCTCATCGGCGCAATCGCCGGACTGCTACCCGCCATTCGTGCCGCGCGCATGTCGCCAACCGAGGCGTTGCGAACCGTATGAGCACGCGCGGTTCTGTCGTCGCGGTAGCCGCACTCGCGCTGCTCGCAGCCGGCTGCGGCGGCGGTGGCTCTGGAAGCGCCGCTCCCCCGACGACCGGTGCCTCGGGAGCGCAGACTGCCGCGCTCGCCTTTGCCCGTTGCATGCGCGCACACGGGTTGCCGAACTGGCCCGACCCCTCGAGCGGCGGGGTGTTCGACAAGTCGAAGCTGCGACGAACGGGCTATAGCGTGTCCCAGGTGCGTGCGGTGCAGGACGGTCCGTGCAAGAACCTGGTCCCGAGCAGCGCACCGTCCCCGGCGCCGGCGATCACCCCCGCCGATCGGAGCGACTACCTGAAGGCGGCCGCCTGCATGCGCTCACACGGATATGCCGCATTCCCCGACCCGACGTTCCAGAACAACACTGTCCAGGCGAACGTGCCGTCGAGCATCGACCAGGACTCGCCGGCGTTCAAGCGCGTGGCGGCGACGTGCACCAAGCTGATTCCCGCCGGTCTGCCTTACAGCAGTAACCGCGCTCCGTGAGCCCGGCGCTCGGCACGATCCTCGCGAGCGCCGCGCTGTTAGCTGCCGGCTGCGGCGAGGGTGCGAAGTCGCCGTCGGTCGCGAGCCTCAGGACCGTCACCAACAGCAGCCGTGCAAGCAGCGGCTCGCTTGCGTTTGCGCTGCCGCCGAGTGGCGCAGGAATCGGGGCGAGCATCTCCCGGGACGTGGGCACGGCAGCCGGCGTCGAGTTCACCACGTGTATGCGCTCCCACGGAGTGCGGAACTTTCCCGATCCGAACGCGCAGGGAACGATCACGATCACGGTTTCGATGTCGCTCAATCCGGCGTCGCCGCGGTTTCAGAAGGCGGAGGCTGAATGTCAGCATCTGATCCCGGCCGGCAAGGGACCGAGCCGGGCGCAGCAGCAGCGGATGAAACAGACCTTGCTCGCCTTTGCAGCCTGTATGCGGTCCCACGGCGTTCCGAACTACCCGGACCCGACCTTCGGGAGCGGTGGGGTCACCAGCCGGAGCGGGGGTGTCGGCATGGATCCCAACTCCGCGATCTTCGAAGCCGCTCAGAAGACGTGCAGTGCAGGCCGCGTGCGCGCTGCGCCCTGAGCCTGGAGCTCGGCGAGGTTGCCGTCAGCCGGGCGCGCGGGACCGCTTGCCGGTCACGAGGCGTTCGCGGTCGAAGAGGCGGGAGACGATGCGCCAGGCGGCGATGTCGGCGACGAGCAGCGCGAGGGCGAGCCCGATTGCGAGGGCGACCGAGGGCTTGAGGAGTTGGAACGAGAGAAGGGAGGTGAAGCCGAGCAGCGGAAGGCTGGCGACGGTCGCGAGCTGTTGTGCCACGCGGACGTCGCTCGCGCGCGTGGAGATTCCGATCCCGACCCAGATCGACCAGAGCGCGAGCAGCGGCGTGAAGAGGAGCTGAGCGAGCAGTTCGGGTGGATGGAAGACGACGGTGCTGACGACGTGGGCGGCGCCGAATCGGACGCCGATCAAGACGACGAGGTAGATCGCATATGCGATCGCGACTGACGGTAGAAAGGCCGCCGCGGCTTTTCCCAGCAGGAGCTCGGATGCGCGGATCGGGGCCGTGAGAACCGGTTCGAGCGTTCCCTGATCCCGTTCACCGACGACGGAGTAGGCGGCGATCACAGGTGGGATGACGATCGGGATGATCAACATCAGGAGGGAGATCACGCCGACCGCAGCTTTGACTTGAGGGCCGGACGCGGAATCGGGGATCTTGAAGATGGTGATCATCGGCGTGATCAGGAAGATGAACGGCAGCACTCCCATCGTCACGATGACGAATCGGTTGCGTCGGAATTCGCGCACCTCCTTGCGCAAGACCGAAACGACGCGCTTGACACTCACGATCTCGCCTCGATGTCGTCGTCGATGAGCTCGAGGTAGACGTCCTCGAGCGAGTGCCGTGCCTCCGCGAGCGAGAGCACGTCGGCGCCGGCGGCGACGAGCGCTCGAGTCACCGCCGGCGCCGCGAGGCGAGTGTCGTTCACGGTCAGTGTGTAGCGGGTCGTGTCGTCGGCGCGCCAGCCGTCGACACCGGTGACCGCGAACACGGCGTCCGGCGACGTGAGTGGCGCCGCGGTGCGCACCACGAGCGACTTGGTGAAGAGACGGTCGCGGAGATCGTCCGGGCGTCCAATCGTGCGCAGTGTCGTGTTCAGGATGGCAACGCGGTCGCACAGCCGCTCGGCCTCCTCGAGCCTGTGGGTGGTGAGGAAGACGGTGACGCCGCGATCGCGAAGACCGTCGATCAGTTCGTGCACGTCGCGCGATGCGACGGGATCGAGACCCGACGTGGGCTCGTCGAGGAACAGGATCGCCGGATCACTGAGCAGAGCGCGTGCGAGCGCGACGCGCTGGCGGAGCCCTTTCGAGAGGCTGCCGCAGAGGTCGTCGGCACGGCCGCTGAGGTTGACGGCCGCGAGCGCGTGCCCGATTCGCGACTCTGGTTGCTCGAGCTCGTACAGCCCGGCGAAGAACCGAAGGTTCTCCGCGACGGTCAGACGCAGGTAGAGGCCGGGGTTCTCGGTCATCACCGCGATGCGCTTGCGGATGTCGACGCCGTTCGCCGCATCGAGCTGCACACCCGCCACGCGGGCCGTGCCCGACGTGGGGGTGATGAGGGTGGCGAGCATGCGGACGGTGGTCGTCTTGCCGGCGCCGTTCGGGCCGAGAAAGCCGAACACCTCACCCGCAGCGACGCCGAACGAGACATCGTCGACTGCGACGCGGTCGCCGAAACGCTTCGTCAGATGCTCGACGACCAGAGCCGGCTCGTCCGTCGAGCTCGGCGAGACCCGCGCCGAGGTGAGCGCGCGGAGCGCCAGCCGCTGCTCGACGCCCCCTACGGGGCCCGGGAGCTCGCCGTCGGATGGCTCATCTGTCGTCGCAGGTGCCTCCTCGGCGGGTCTCCCGCCGCCGGTCGCGAGTGCGACGACCGCGTAGGCGGCGACGATCACGAGCGTGACGGGGATGCGTGCGGGCGAACCGCGCAGGAGCACCAGCACCGTGATCGCCGCGGCGGCGGCCAGCAGCGTGACCACCCAGCCGTGCCAGTCGGCCGGTCGCCAGCCGAGCCCGACCCGGCGGCGCTGGAACCATCGCTGCGACCTCAACCCTGCCTTACATTAGGCCGCGACCGGCTGCGCCGCCGCGAAGAGCTGCGACTCAAGTCCAACCCGGCGTGCGGCCTGCCTCCTCGATCCACTCGTGCAGCTCTGGTCGCTGTGCGTCTTCGAGACTGGTCACCTTGACGTAGCGGGTGCGGTCGGTCGTTCCGAGCGGCGGTGGGGAGTCGAAGTCTGCCCCGCCGAGGAAGACGACGTTGACGGAAACGTCGTAGGCGGCCAGCTGGATGATCCAACCGAGGTCCGGTAGTCCGTAGTGCGGCCTCTTCCACTTCACGGCGTAGTGAAGGCCGGGGATCGTCGCTCGGATCAACTCATCCAGCCCGTGGACGATCGGCTGCAAGTGCGGCATCTGGCGCCCGAACCAGTCGTCGATGTCGGAGTGGCTCGCCGATGGTTCCGGCGGCTTCCGTCCCGAGTTTCCCTTGATTTCTTTCGGCATTTGCGTTTCCTCCGTCAAGAGCGCCACGGCCGGTCCGCCCGTGAGCACACTTCGCAGCTGACTATCGCTTCAGGTACGCGAGGACCGCGAGCACGCGGCGATTGTCCTCCGGCGCCTCTCTGATCCCCAACTTGGCGAAGGCGCCTCTGATGTGCGTCTCGACCGTCTTCGGGCTGAGCCAAAGCGTGCGACAGATTCCCTGGTTCGAGCGTCCCTCCGCCATGAGCGCGAGGATCTCGCGCTCCCGCGCCGTGAGCTCCTCGATCGGGTCGACGCGACGGCGTCGCGCGAGGAGGTCGTCGACGACTGCCCGGTCGACCACGCACTCGCCCGCCGAGACGCGTCGCACGGCGTCGAGCAGCTGTTCGATCCGGCCGACGCGCTCCTTCATCAGATAGCCGACGTGTTCGGGTTTGGCTTCGACGAGTTGCAGCGCGTAGTCGGGCTCCAGGTGTTGCGAGAGGACGAGGACCGCGGTGCCCGGATAGCGCGAGCGGATTTCGCGGGCCGCTCGCAGTCCTTCGTCCGTGTGGGTCGGAGGCATCCGGATGTCGACGAGGGCGACGTCCGGATGCAGGTCGCGGACGCTGCGAAGCAAGGCATCTGCGTCACCCAACTGATCGACGACCTCGACGCCGTTCTCCGCGAGCAGACGGGCGACTCCCTCCCTGACAAGCGGTGCGTCGTCGGCGATTACAACCCGCATGGGAACGCGGTGTATACGTTCGTGCCGCGGCCGGGTTCGCTGTCGATCGACAACGTCGCGTCGAGCGCCTCGAGTCGGTCGCGCAGACCGGCCAGGCCCGACTCGGGTGTGATGCGCGCGCCGCCGACGCCGTCGTCCGTCACGGTGACGCGGAGCGTCGCCGGCTCGCGCTCGAGCAGCACCGATGCCTGCGTCGCCGAAGCATGCTTGACGACGTTGGTGAGCGCTTCGGAGACGACGAAGTAGGCGGCGAGCTCGACCTGATCCGGCAAGCGGCCCTGTGCGCTGCTCTTGACCGTCACCGGCAACGGCGCCCGTCGCGCGAGCGCCTCGACAGCCGCCGTGAGGCCCTGGTCGCGGAGAAGCGTCGGGTGGATTCCTCGAGCGAGCTCGCGGAGCTCGCCGATCGCCTGCTCGACCTCGTCCTGCGCGCGCGCGAGGACGCCTGCTGCGGCTCTGTCGGCGCGTGATGCCTCGAGGCCGAGCGCGACGGAGAGTGTTACGAGCCGCTGCTGTGCGCCGTCGTGGAGGTTGCGTTCGATGCGGCGGCGCTCTGCGTCGCCGGCCGCCACGATCCGTCCGCGCGAGGCGCGTACCTCCGCGAGCTGCGACCGCACCTCTGCCGCGAGGCGCTCGTTCTCGATCACGAGCGCTGCGGTCGCACGAACAGACTCCACGAGCGCCGGCTCGTCGAGCAGCGCCGGATCGTGAACCAGCGCAGCGATCTCTTCGCCTCTGACGCTCACCGCCGTGACGGCACGGTCCGCTCGCCGTGGCAGCGCGATCGGCCGTCCATCGGCGTCGACATAGCGACCATGGCCGAGGCGGTACGCGACTTCCAGCGTGGGGTCGCCGAGTGCCCGGGCGAGTCGCTCGCGCATCGTGGCCACCGCCTCGCTTCGCAGCTCGACAACGAGCTCCGACGTTTGCGGTCGACGAAGCCGCGACCAGCCGATTCCGATGACGATCCCAACCGGGATCGTCATCGCGAAGGCCCGAGCGGTGGTCTCGAGGGTCGGCACGCGCGCGCGGGTGCCGATCACCCAGCCCAGCCACACCAGATCGGCGAGCGCCGTGATAGCCGCACCGACGAGAAGGGGCCCCTGCGCGCGACGCGCCGGGCGACCCAAGACGCTCACCCGTTGCAGGACGAGGAAGAGCACCCCGAGAGCGAGGCCGGCACCGGCCGTCGCCTGCACTCGTTCGATCGCATCCGCGACGTTCGGAGACGGGATGACTGACAGCAGGTCGCGCGTGTCGGGAGCCACCAGCCCGCCGACGAGCTGCCCGCCCAACGTGAGTGTGTACGCGGCGACGACTGCAACGCGGGCCGGTCGCGACCAGGGACGTCCTTCCGGGAACGTCACGACGAGCTGAACGAGGAACGCCGCCCACGACGCCTCGAGCAAGAAACCGAGGGTCCACAGCGCGTGCGAGCTCGCCCACTCGAGGTCTGCGCCGAGAAGGGCGAACGGTGTCGCGGCGAGCAGCCACCGCGCTCGCCGCCAGCGCGGCCGCTCCAGCACGACGAGCGACGCGCCGATCAGAGCCCACGAAAGCGCGAGATCGGC
>DASXDB010000036.1:0-25050 GCA_036490895.1 Gaiellaceae bacterium | reverse complement strand
GTGACCTCACGAAGCTTCCCCTCGTCGAGGATCGTGTACTTGACCTTGATCCCCGTCTTCGCCGTGAAGAGCGACGGCGTCAAGCTCGCGATGTCCTGCATCTGGGGATTGGCGACGATCGCAACGCTGATCGTCTTGCCGGTCGTCCGCGCCGACGCGGTCGCTGCGAGGGCCGTGGCCACCGCCGCGACCGCGGTGACCCCCGCGAGCGCCAGAGCCGTGCGGCTCCGGGGATTGCCGGCGAGTGCTCTGTGCATGTCGCTGCCTCCTCCTGGTGACGCCCTGACGGCCCACCGGACGTCAAGGAATGTCGAATCGTGGTAGCGTTAACGCAACAAGACGGTATCCATAACACGCCGGCATCGAGCCGTCAAGACGCATGGACAAGCCGTGCTCGCTGTGCTAAATGAAAGTGCTTTGCGAGACCGCTAACACAACGATGCGCGTTACTATCCATGACGTAGCGAGCGATGCCGGGGTGTCGGCGATGACGGTGTCGCGCGTGATCAACGACAGCCCACGGGTCAGCGTGGAGACCCGCAGGCGCGTGCAGGCGTCGGTCGCGAAGCTCGGCTACGTCCCGAACAGGCTCGCCCGCGGGCTCACGCAGCGCAAGACGAGCGCGTTCGGCGTAATCGTTCCGGACGTCGCAAATCCCTTCTTCACCCTGATCGTCCGCGGCGTCGAGCAGGTCGCCTGGCGCGCCGGGTATCACGTCATCCTCTGCGACACCGAGGGCGACATCGAACGCGAGCGCGGCTATCTGGAGGACATGGTGTCGTTCCAGGTCGAGGGCGTGCTGATCGCGCCCGTGGGCGACACCTCCCGGCCGAACCTCCGCCTCTTGACGCGAAACAACGTCCCGTTCGTGCTGATCGATCGTTCGATCGAGGGCTTTGAGTCGGATCTCGTGCTCGGCGACTCGGTGGGCGGCGCCCGCAAGCTCGTCGAGCACCTGATCGAGCTCGGTCACCGCCGCATCGCCATGATCACCGAAGGACTCGAGGTGTCGACCGCGCGCGACCGGCTGCGTGGATATCTCGACGCGCTCGCGGCGGCGGGCATCCCGCGGGACGACGAGCTGATCGCGAAGTCGAGCGCGATCGAGCCTGAGGTGGCTCGCGATTCGACACTGCGCCTCCTCGACCTGAGCGAGCCGCCGACCGCGATCTTCGCCGTGAACAACATCGCCGTCGTCGGTGTGGTCGAAGCGGCGCGTGAGCGCAACCTCGAGATTCCCGGCGAGCTGGCCCTCGTCTGCTTCGACGACATCGAGCACGTCTCCCGGATCTACCCGTTCCTGACCGTGATGGCCCAGCCCGCCGAGACGTACGGCACTATCGCGACGCAGCTGCTGCTCGACCGCCTCGCCGGGCGCGTCAGCCGGCGACGGCGGACCGTGGTGCTGCCGGCCGACTTCATCATCCGCCTGTCGAGCGGCGCGCACGAGGCCGAGTGAGCTTCGGCGGGATCGAGACCGGCGGGACGAAGTGGATCTGCGCGGTCGGGACAGGGCCGTCCGACCTCGAGGAGATCGTCACGATCCCGACCCTCCTGCCGGAGCCGACGGTCGACGCAGCGGCGACGTTCTTTCGCAGGTTCCCCGACCTCGAAGGAGTCGGCATCGGGACGTTCGGCCCTGTCGACCTCGACCGGTGCTCGGTGCATTTCGGAACGATCACCACGACGCCGAAGCCGGGTTGGCGGGACACACCGCTCCTCTCCATGGTGTCGGAGCGACTCGACGTGCCGGTTGCGATCGACACGGACGTGAACGCCGCCGCGATCGGCGAGCACCGTTGGGGGGCGGGCCGAGGCCTCGACACGTTCTGTTACGTCACGGTCGGGACGGGGATCGGCGGCGGGATGATCGTTCACGGCGAACCGACCCACGGCCTGCTCCATCCCGAGCTCGGGCACATGCGGATCCCGCACGACTGGAGCCGCGATCCGTTCGCCGGCATGTGCCCGTACCACGGAGACTGCTTCGAGGGGCTCGCTTCGGGCCGGGCGCTGCAGGAGCGCTACGGAATGCCGGCACGCGAGATCGACGATCCGGCCGCGTGGCACCTCGAGGCCGAGTACATCGCGCTGGGTCTTCTGAATGTGGTCTCCGTGCTGTCGCCGCAGCGCATCGTCCTCGGCGGCGGTGTCGCACAACACGGGTCGTTGCTGCC
This sequence comes from Gaiellaceae bacterium, assembly GCA_036490895.1. Lineage (GTDB taxonomy): Bacteria > Actinomycetota > Thermoleophilia > Gaiellales > Gaiellaceae > PALSA-600. Next base: position 22,873 of record DASXDB010000036.1, on the reverse strand, counting down.
GCGCGTTCGCGAGCGGTTGCGCGAGCTCGCGGGCGGCTACTTCGCGGCCCCGGAGCTCGACGGCCGACTCGCGTCGTTCGTCGTTCCCCCGACGCTCGGCGATCGGGCAGGCGTGCTCGGGGCGCTCGAGCTCGCGCGGGTTGCGGTCGAACCGGAGCCTGCTCAGCCCGCCCAGGGCAGCTGAAACGCACCGAGCTGGCTCGCGAAGGCGGCCATGTCGTCGGCCGCCCCCTCGGCCAGTGCCGGTGGGAATGGCCGCACCGCGCGCCGCGTTAGTTGCGATGTCAAGTAAAGGAGGAGTCGTCATGGCAACCGCAATCATCGGAACAGGGAACATCGGCGGAACCCTGGCGCGGCACCTGGTGCGGGGCGGCGAGCCGGTCGTCCTTGCTGCCAAGGACGCAGCAAACGCAGCAGCGCTCGCGCAAGAGCTCGGTGAGCTCGCGCGCGGAGTCTCTGTCGAGGATGCGATCTCAGCTGCCGACACAGTCGTCTTCGCTGTCTGGCTCGACACGATCAAGGAACTGGTCGAACAGAATTCACGCCTGCTCGCGAACAAGGTTGTCGTCGACCCCTCGAACCCGCTCGGATTCGACGAGAGCGGGCAGATGTTCCGGACGCTTCCAGAAGGGCAATCGGCCGGCTCGGTGGTCGCCGCCCTGCTCCCCGCCGGAGCGCACTACGTGAAGGCATTCGGGACCCTCGGCGCGGATGCCCTCGCGAGTGCCACCAATCGTGAGCCGCAGCACGCCGTGCTCTTCTACGCCACCGACGACGAGACCGCCGCGGCGACGATCGAACGGCTTACCCGCGCCGCCGGATTCGAACCGCTGAAAGCAGGCGGCCTTGCAGATGCCGGACGGCTCGAGGTGCCCGGCGGCGACCTCCACCAGGGCGGCGGCTTGAACGGCCGACTCGTCGACCTTGACGAGGCCCGTGACGCCGTCGCCGGAGAGCCAGCCGCGCACACGAGCTCATGAAGAAGTAACGCCCGGTCGTCGACTCGCGCTATCCCTCGACGCGCTTCGCGATCTCAGGCGGGTCGGCCTGAACGACCGCGTCCACGAACACGTCGAGGCTCGGGTTCCTGTTGCTCTGGTCGTTCCAGAAGAGAGCCACGTCGCGAAACGCGGTCGGCGAGTCGATCTCGCGGACCGCAATGCCGTCCGTCGTCGTCGTCGCGAGAGCGAGCTGGCTGATGACCCCGATGCCGAAGGCCGCTCTCACGAGTGAGACGAGCGTCGAAGGCTGGTCCGTGAGGTACGCGACGTTGAGCGAGTCGGCGGCGTCTCCCGCCGCGTGCCGCAGGTCGAATCCACCACCGTCCTCGCGCCCGCCGCTCGGGTTGCCGATCAACGCCCGTCCTTCGAGGTCGCGAATGGAGACGCGCGCTTGCCCGGAAAGCGGGTCGTCGTCGCGCATCACGGCGACGATCGATTCGCGCCAGAGCACCCTCGTCGTCAGGCGGTGGTCGCGGACCGGAGGTTGAATCGGCCGGAAGGCCACGTCGACTGCACCGGAGCTCAACGCCGCCTCGAGCGATGCGGCGTTGCCCTCGAGTATCTCGACCGACATCGCTGGATGGCTCGCGTTGAGGCACGCGAGCACCGAGGGCAGGAACGCGGAGCTGACGCTCGGGTAGCTCCCGACGACCAGGTGCCCGTACCCGGGCCGGAGTGCGGCTCGCGCAGCTTCGATGCCGTCCTGCAGCGCGTCGAGCGCATCCCGGGCGTGGCCCGCGAAGATGCGCCCGGGCTCGGTCAGCGCCGTCGGCCGAACCCGCCGTTCGAAGAGCGCGAAACCGAGCAGCTCCTCGAGCGCGGAGATGTGTGCACTGACCCGCGACTGGGAGAGGTGCAGCTTGCTCGTCGCGGCTCCGAATCCGCCTCGCTCCGCGACCGCGAGGAAGCTCCTGATCCACGAGATCTTGACCAGCATCGCGTCGCGGAGCGTCAGGTCCGCGACGCGCTCCGGGCGATCGACGTCGACGTCCTCGTTGGAGAAGGTGTTCTCGGTCGTCATCGAGGACCTAACGGTAGACGGGGTCAGCGCGGAAAGCACGCTCGCAGCCCGGCGGTCCGCGTTCGTCACACCCGTTCCTCGCGCCCGAAAAGCACGAGGACGACGAGGATCGCGACGCCGTAGACGATGCTGCGACCGTAGTCCGGCATGTTCTCGGCCTGGAGCAGGCTGATGAGTGCGACCAAGCTGACGGCGCCGGCGACCGTTCCCAGATAGTTGCCGCGACCCCCGAGGATGGAGATGCCTCCGATCACGGCGGCGGCGATCGACTGGAAGAGGTACGGATCGCCCATCCCGAGCGTCGGCTGTCCGGAGTACGACACGAGCACGATGCCTGCGAGAGCGGCGAACATCCCGCTCAATCCGTAGAGGCTGAGCGTGACGAGCCTCACGTTCACCCCCGCCAGGTAGGCCGCGGTGGGGTTGTTGCCGGTGGCGTAGACCTTGCGGCCGAACGTCGTGAACGCGAGGACGAGGCTCGCGAGCGCCGCCACGCCGAACCACAGGATGAGGTCGGCGGGGATCCCGACGAGGTTCTTGTGAACGACGTCCTGCAACACGCGCGGCGCGTACGAGTTGCAGCGCGAGCACGTCAGGCCTTTCGTGAGCCCGAGCGTCAGACCCTCCATGATCCCGTTCATCGCGAGTGTCATCACGACTGCCGGAACCGCCAGGTAGGCGACGCAGAAGCCGTTCACGGCTCCGATCGCGAACCCGAACCCGAGCGCGAGCAGGACCGCAGGTACGGCCCGGCCACTATGGCCGAGCGAGAAGACCGCGAACAGGATGCCCGCCGAGTTGAGCACCCATGGAACGGAGAGATCGATCCCGCCGACGAGAATGACGAACGTTTGTCCTGCGGCGACGAAGCCGACGAACGACGCGACCTCCAGGATCGCGCTGATGCTTCCCCACCTGGCGAAGCCGGAATGGAGGAACGCGCCGACGACGAACACGATCACCGCGAAGGTGAACGCGACGAACGTGCGCCGGCGGTCGCGCGTCAGCTTGTCCTGGAGCCGGCCGAAGAGCGCGAGCTCGCTCATGCGGGCCGCCGCAGGAGGTACCCGAGGAAGCTTCCGAGCAGCACCGCGACGAAGAGGAACAGTCCCTGGAAGAACGACTGGTAGAGCGGGTCGATCCCGGCGAAGAAGAGAACGTTCGTGAGGATCGTGAGGGTGAAGGCACCGGCGATCGAGCCGAGCGCGCTGCCCCGCCCGCCGAAGAAGCTGACTCCGCCGAGAACGACGGCGGCGATCGACGTGAGCACGTAGACGTCGCCGGCGGCGGCGTCTCCGGCGGTCGTCGTCGCGGCCAGGAAGAGCCCGCTCGCCGCGGCCAGCGTTCCTGCGAGGGCGTAGGCGATGGTCTTCACCCGTCTCACCGGAATCCCGTGCGCGCGGGCGGCGTACTCGTCGTTTCCGAGCGCGAAGATCCGTACGCCGGTCGCGGTGCGCCGCAACACGAGCCAGAGGCCGGCGACCGCAACGACGTAGGAGATGCTCCACGGCCCTCCCGCGTTGGCGAGTGCGTTGGAGTAGCGATCGGGGATGGAGCCGCCGGGCTCGGGAAGGATCTTGATCGCGAGCCCCTGGAGGATCGCGAGCGTGGCGAGCGTCACGAGAATGGGCTGCAGCCGCGCATACGCGACGAGCAGGCCGTTCACCGTGCCGCACAGCATCCCAAAACCGAGCACCACCACAGACCACGCGACCATCGATCCGATACTCGAATGCATGTGCACGGCCGCGAGCGAGTTGGACACATCGATGACGCCTCCGAGCGAGAGGTCGATCCCGCGCGTCACGACGACGATGCTCTGGCCGACCGCCACCAGCACCGTCGGCATGGCCGTGTTCACGATCGACGTCCACTCGAAGGCTCCGGGGTACCGATGGAGCTGGCCGTGGAAGAGCCCCGTGTAGAGCGCCGAGAGGCCGACCAGGATCGTGAGCGCCAGAATCAGCGGCACGTTCTGCGCGAAGCCGTATTGCAGGCGCCGCTCCTTGCGCGCAGGCATAGCCTCCACCGTCGCCTCCGGTGCGATCATGCGCGCGGCGCCGACACGGACGCGGCGACGATCGACTCGGCATCGGCGGTTCGGTCGAGCTCGGCGACGACCCGCCCCTCGCGCATGACGAGAACGCGATTGCAGAGCTGCGCGATCTCCTCCGTCTCGCTCGAGTAGTAGAGAAGCGCCTTCCCTTCCTGCGCAAGCTCGACGACGAGCTGGTAGATGTCGTGCTTCGTGCCGACGTCGACGCCGCGCGTGATGTCGAACAGAAGTAGGACGTCGGGCTGGGTCAGGAGCCACCGCCCAATCAGCACCTTCTGCTGATTGCCACCGGAGAGCGTTCCCACGGGCTGGAGCGCGGCGTCACGTGTCTTGATCCGCAGCCGCTCGACCGCTTTGGCGACGGTCGCCTTCTCACGCCACGGCCGAATCACGCCCCCGCGGGCAACCTCTTCGAGCACGGCGAGCGTGAGGTTGTCGCGAACCGACATCGGAAGCATCAACCCCTCCGTCTTGCGGTCCTCGGGTACGAGCGCGATCGCGAGCCCCGCGCGAATCGCATCGGCGGGCTTCCGCAGGCGGGCGCGTCGACCGCGGACCGTGATCCGCCCGCGTGGGGTCCGGCGCGCTCCGAACAGCGACATGAACAGCTCCGGCTGCCCCTGCCCCGCCAGGCCGCCGACCCCGAGGATCTCGCCGCGGCGCAGCTGGAAGGAGACGCGGTCGAGAACGTCGTCTTTGAGCTCCGCCGCTTCCAGCACGACGTCGGCATCTCCGGCCGGCGCGGGCTTGTCGGGGTACATGCGGTCGATCGTGCGCCCCGTCATCAGCGTGACCGCCTCGTCCTCGTCGAAGCGCTCGCGCGTCGCGACATATGCGCCGTTTCTCAGGATCGTGACGCGGTCCGCGAGCGAGGCCACCTCGTTCCAGCGATGCGACGTGAAGAGAATCGCCGCCCCTGCGTCTCGCAGGTTGCGAACCAACCCGAAAAGCCACGCGACCTCGCGCTCGGCGAGCGCCGAGGTCGGCTCGTCGAGGAAGACGATGCGCGGCTCGCGCATGAACGCGCCGGTGATCTCGACGATCTGACGCTGAGCGAGCGACAGCGAGCCGGCGAGCGAGCGCGGGTCGATCCCCTGCACGCCATACCGTTCCAGCACGTCGTCCGCGAGCGCGTTGAGCTTGCGCCGCTGGATCAGGCGACTCGCACCCCGCGGCTCGCTTCCCGCGAACAGGTTCTCCGCGACTGTCATCCACGGGAACAGCGTGAGCTCCTGAAAGACGGTGCCGACGCGGTGCGCGCGAGCAGCAGTCGCGATCGAGTGTGTGACGTCCTCGCCGTCGAAGCGCACGACGCCGGAGTCGGGCTTCATGACGCCGCCGAGGATCTTGATCAGCGTGCTCTTGCCGGCGCCGTTCTCGCCGACGAGCCCGTGCACCTCGCCGAACCAAGCAGCCAGGTTGCCCGCGGTCAGGGCTCGCACGCCGCCGAACGAACGAGCAACGTCGACTGCCTCGATGGCCGGCCCGATGTCGTTCATGGTCTCAGGATCTGACGGCAGCCATGAGTAAGGCAAGCCCGGGCGGTCGAACCTCGACCACCCGGGCTTGTACGCACCCCTACGGGAGACGAACCTTAAGCGCCCCTGGGCACGCCGTACCCTTCAGCGCTGCCTGGACGCAAAGGGCGACCGTGGCCTTCGGGCCTGAGTCGGTGAAGTCTGCGAAGAAGCTGTCAGGCAGGTTCGGGAACACGGTGGTGCCCGACTTCACCGTCTGGTCCGTGACGACCGGGAAGGGCAGCACGATGCTCTTCTTGGCGTGCTTGTGCTCGAGAACCTCGCGAGCGAGCTCCAGTGAGGCGACGGACAGGAACGGCGGTTGACCGATCGAGATGCCGTTCACGTGATGGCCCTTGTAGCCGGCCGGGAGCATGAAGCGGCGGTAGCCGTTCTCACCCTCGCCCGCGACCACGGGCAGCGTCTTGTTCGCGTCGATGAATGCCTTGACGACGCCGTCGGTGCCGCCCGAGACCCAGACCCCGTCCACCTGCGGAAGCGACGGAAGCTGCGCAGCAGTCGCACGTTGTGCGGTCGACGAGTCCCAGCTGCCGCTGTAGTGGGCGACGATCTTCATGTTCGGATACTTCTTGATCACGGACTCGACGCCGTTGTTGCGATCAGTGTCGACGGAGGTACCGGCGACGCCGGTGACCATGACGATGTTTCCCTTGCCGTGCAGCTGAGCGGCGAGGAACTGACCGCCGAGCTTTCCGAACTTGATCTGGTCGGTGTTGACCGTCAGGCCGCACTTGTCCGTGACGATGTTGTCGAACGAGATGACGAGGATGCCACGCGCGCAGGCTTGCTTGACGATGCCGTTCAACCCGGTCGGTGACGCTGCGTCGATCACGATGGCATCGACGCCCTGCGAGATCAGATTGGAGATCTGCTGGGTCTGCTTGCCAACGTCGTTGCCCGAGTTGTAGACCGAGCACGAGACCTCTGTCTTGAACGGCGGCATCTTGCACGCTGCCTTGAACGTGTTCTCCATCTCGAGGCGCCACGTATTGCCGATGAACGAGTTCGCGAGAGCGATCTTCAGCTTGCCCGCGTGCGTGGAATGGTTGCGACTGCCGGCCGCTGAGGCGGCGGCAATCGCGATCGCGGCGGCGACAAGCGCGACCGCGATCGGGGCGATCCAGCGTCTGAAGGTCATGGACAGCCAGCTCCTTTCGGTTCGTGCAGATCGACGCAGCGCGTCCTGGATCGTCGCTCGCGAGCGGGCGTTCAGTCGACGTGCGCGACGCTAGAGCGGACCGAACTCGAAAGCAATGCTGTTGCGTTCCGTTTGTCGACTCGTCCCCATCCGGAATCCGAATGTGGTCGTCGACGAGCCGGTTCGCGCGCGATGCGGTTCTCGGATGGTCGCAGTCGATAATCGCGCGGTCGTCGTGAATGTCGCAGAAGTACGCTCGCGTTCAGATGGGGAATGCAATGGAGCCGTGGGACGACAGCGGGGCGGCTCCCGGCGTCGCGTCCGATCCCACCTCGACGGCGTCACCGCTCTTCGTCCTCGACGAGGCCGTCGACAACGTCGGAATCGCGATGCACCCACTCACGGCAGGAGATGTCATCTCGTACGACGGAACGTCACTCCACGTGCGAACCGCGGTGCCGGAGCGGCACAAGATCGCGCTGGTCGACATCGCAGCCGGAGACACGATCCGCAAGCTCGGACATGCGATCGGCATCGCGACAACCGCCATTGCGGCGGGCGAGCACGTGCACGTGCACAACCTGGCCGTCCCGCCTTCGCAGCACGCGGCTGCATCGCCGGCAGAGAAGGCGCGAACGTCACGGCAACCGGGCGTCCAGCCTTCACTCACATCCTTCCTCGGTTACGTGCGGCCGGGCGGCCGCGTCGGAACGCGCAACTACATCGGCATCCTCCCGAGCGTCAACTGCGCCGCGACGGTGGCGCGACTCGCTGCCGCTGCAGCCGCACCGAGGCTCGCGGGGGTCCCGTCGTGCGACGGCGTGATCGCGCTCGCGCACGAGCTCGGCTGCGGGATGGCGCAGGGAACGACCGAGGACGAGCTTCTGCGTAGGACGCTCCGAGGGTACGCGACCCATCCGAACCTGGCCGCCGTCGTCGTCGTGACGCTCGGGTGCGAGGTGAACCAGCCCGAGAACTTCCTCGACGGGAGCGCGGCCGAGGTCGAGCACGTGAGCATCCAGGAGCTGGGCGGCACCAACGCGACCGTGGCCGCGATCGTGGAGCGCATTGCCGCGATCGCGGCATCGTTCGAGCAGCACGAGCGTCGACCGGTGCCGCTGAGCGAGCTCACCCTCGGGCTGCAGTGCGGCGGCAGCGATTCCGCGTCGGCGATCACCGCCAACCCGACGCTCGGTGTCGCCTCCGACCTCCTCGTCGCGGCCGGCGGGCGCGTGATCCTCGGCGAGACGCCGGAGATCTTCGGCGCCGAGCAGCTGCTGCGCGAGCGGGCCGTGACACCGGAGGTCGGATCGCGCATCGACGAGAAGATCGCGTGGTGGCTCGACTACGCAGCACGGAACGGCGTCCAGCTGGACAGCAACCCGTCTGCGGGCAACCGTGAGGGCGGCATCACGACGATCTGGGAGAAGTCGCTCGGAGCCGTCTTGAAGGGAGGGAGTGCGCCGCTCAGTGACGTCGTCGACTACGCCGCTCCCGTCGTCAGCCCCGGACTGACCTTCATGGACACACCGGGCTATGACCCGGTCTCGGCGACCGGAATGGTGGCCGGAGGCGCGAACGTCCTCGCCTTCACGACCGGCCGCGGCTCCGTCTACGGCTCGCGGCCGGTTCCCTGCCTCAAGATCAGCAGCACGACCCAGCTCTACGAGCGCATGTCGCAGGACATCGACTTTGACGCCGGCGGCGCGACGACGCGAGCCGGACAGCTCGAGCGGGGAGCGCAGCTCTTCGAAGCGATCGTCCGGATGGCCTCGGGCGAATCGAGCAAGTCGGAGCTTCTCGGCTTCGGCGCCGAAGAGATCTCGCCCTGGCGGGTAGGAGCGGTCTTGTGATCGAGCTCGCCGGCGGCGACAGGGCGACGCTCGGTGAAGGCCCGATCTGGGACGGGCGCGACGGACGGCTGTTCTGGGTCGACATCGTGGGAGGCGTCATCAACGTGCTGGCGCCGGCCACATCGCGCAGACAGCGCATCGAGGTCGGCGAGCACATCGGCTGCATCGCGCTCACGACGCGTCCCGACACGGTCGTCGGCGCACTGCGAAGCGGCTGGTACTGGATCGACGTGGAGACCGGCGCGAAGCAGCTGATCGCAGCGTCACCGGCCGGGAAAGATTGCCGGTTCAACGACGGCGCAGTCGATCGCGCAGGCCGGCTCTGGGTCGGGACCCTGGAGTACAGGGAGACGAGCCCGGTGGGCGAGCTCTACCTCCTCGTCTCGGACCTGTCGTATCGAGCGGTGGATCGCGGGTTCCTCTGTTCGAACGGCATCACGTGGTCGACCGACCGGCGTTGGCTGTTCTTCGTCGACTCTCGAAACGACACGATCTACCGCTATCCATTCGACGACGAAACGGGACAGCTTGGAGATCGGCGCCTCTTCGTCGACACACGTGCATTACCCGGGGTCCCCGACGGGATCGAGATGGACAGCGACGACACCTTGTGGTGCGCGTTCTGGGACGGCGGACAGATCGTCGGCTTCGCCGGAGATGGAGAGGTGCGGGAAACGATCGCGGTGCCGGCACTCCGCCCCACGAGCCTGACGTTCGGCGGGCCCGACCTCACGACGATGTTCATCACGACAGCGGCGTTCGGGCTCTCCGAGCGCGAGCTCGCCGAGTGGCCGGCGTCCGGGGCCGTCTTCGAGCTCGACCGCCCCGCTCCCGGATTGCCGGCGAACGTCTTCGCCGGCAATCCCTGGACCGAGCCGCGATGAAGACCGCGGTCGTCACCGGCGCGGCGTCGGGCATCGGCCGCGCCGCGGCGCTCCACCTTGCCCGCGACGGCTACGGCGTCGCGCTCGTCGACATCGACCGGGCCGGCATACAGAAGACGCTGAGCTCGATCGAGTCCGCCGCGGGCGTCGCGGAGGCGTTCGAAGCGGACGTGTGCGACCCGCACCAGCTCGGGGTCACGGTGCGAGAGGTGCTGACGTCGATGGCGAGCCCCGACCTGCTCGTCAACGTCGCGGGCGTTGCGATCGCGGCGACAGTGCTCGACACGAGCGACCAGGACTGGAACCGCATCATCGCAACCAACCTGACGGGGCCGTTTCTCCTGACCCGCGCCATCCTGCCGCTGATGCTCGACGCCGGTTCCGGAGTGATCGTCAACGTGGCCTCGGTCGCGGGCGTCGTCGGCATCGCGGCTCGCGCCGCCTACTGCGCGTCGAAGGCGGGCTTGATCGGTTTGACCCGCGCGGTCGCGGCCGACTACGCCGCCCTCGGAATTCGCTGCGTCGCCGTCTGCCCGGGCACGGTCGAGACCGAGTGGATCGACCGTATCGTCGCCGCCGAGAGCGATCCGGTGGCGACCCGCGAGCGCATGGCCGCACGGCAGCTCGACGGCCGGATGGGAACGCCCGAGGAGATCGCGGCAACGATCGCATTCATCGCAAGCCCGGGCGGGGGCTTCTTCAACGGCGCGGCCGTGGTCGTCGACGGCGGCATGACCGCGGTCTGACGCGGTCGTGGAGCGAGGCGCGTCAAGCGACATGAGTGCCATCGCATCGACGTGGCAGACGTTCTTCTCACTCGACCGTCCCGGAAAGATCGTCTGCATCGGGCTCAACTACCACGACCACGCCGGCGAAAGCGGGATGGCGATTCCCGCGGAGCCGTTGCTGTTCGGCAAGTTCCCGAACACGGTCATCGGTCCGGGCGAGCCGATCGTCCTCCCGTCGGCGTCGGAGCACGTGGACGGCGAGGCGGAGCTCGCGGTCGTGATCGGCACGACGGCGCACAACGTCTACCGCGAGACGGCGATGGACTACGTCTTCGGGTTCACGGTCGCCAACGACGTGAGCGCACGTGACCTGCAGTTCGGCGACGGCCAGTGGTTCCGAGGCAAAGGCTTCGACACGTTCTGTCCCGTCTTGCCGCAGATCGTGCCGCGGGACGACGTCCCCGATCCGCACGATCTGGGCGTCGTGCAGCGCGTGAACGGCGCCGTGCTGCAGGACGGCAACACGCGCGATCTGATCTTCGACATCCCGACACTCGTCGCGTTTGCCGCGAGCGTGATGACGCTGGAGCCGGGTGACCTGATCCTCACGGGGACCCCGCCGGGCGTCGGCTACTTCCGCGATCCGCGCATCGCCCTGCGACCCGGCGACACCGTCGAAGTGGAGGTCGAGTGCCTCGGCACCCTCGCGAACCCGGTCGTCGGATGACCGCGATCGCCGAGGCCTTGGCGACGGTCGTGGGCGGCGACCGCGTCGTGCACGGCCCGGTCGACGCCTATGTGAAGGACGAGACCGAGACCCGGTTGATCGTCGGTTCGTGCGCTGCGGTCGTCGAGCCACGATCGGCGGAGGAAGTCGCCTGCGTCGTGCGCTGGGCGTACGAGCACGACGTGCCGATCGTCCCGCGCGGCGGCGGCACCGGGTACGCCGGCGGCGCGGTGCCGTTCACCGGCTCGGTCGTCCTGAGCCTGGCGAAGCTGACGGCGTTCCGGCGCTTCGACCCGGAGCTCTGGCGCGCCGAGGTCGAAGCGGGCGTCACGACGCACGTCCTTCAACGGCGGGCGCGCGAGAACGGGCTCCTCTACCCACCGGACCCGGGAGCCGGTGAGCAGTCGCAACTCGGCGGCAACATCGCCACGAACGCAGGCGGCCCCCACGCGTTCAAGTACGGGACGACGAGCGCCTGGATCACCGGGCTCGAGGCGGTCGTCCCGCCCGGCGAGGTGATCACCGTGGGCGGGCCGATCACGAAGGACGTCGCCGGCTACGACCTGAAGCGCGTGCTCATCGGCAGCGAGGGGACGCTCGGAGTCATCACGTGCGCGTGGGTCCGGTTCATCCCGGCTCCCGAGGCGCGGCATCCCGTGGTCGGGCTCTTCCCGAGCACGGCCGCCGGCGTCGAGGCGATCGAGGCGATGGTCGCGAACGGGGTCGCGGTGGCCGTCCTCGACTACCTCGACCACGGCGCGCTCGCCGCCGCACCGCCCGGCTTCGCCGATGGTGTCGTGTCTGAGCCGCCCGCCTTCGCCCTGCTGTGCGAGGCCGACGGCACGGTGACGGAGGCGCGTACGGTGCGCGCCGACGCGATCGCGGTGATCGAAGAGCGCGGGGGCATCGCCGTCGCGCCGCTCGACGCGTCAGCTGTAGCGGGGGTCTGGCGCTGGCGCGAAGGACTGACCGGCGCGGTCACGACGGTCCGGGGCGGCAAGGTCAGCGAGGACATCGTCGTACCCCTCGACCGCCTTCTCGAGGCAATCGAACGGACGCACACGATCGCCGCCGCGGTCGGCCTCCCCGCGTGCAGCTGGGGCCATGCCGGCGACGGGAATCTCCACTCGACGTTCCTGGTCGACACGAGCGACCCGGACCAGCTCCGACGGGCGGAGGCCGGTGCAATCGCGCTCTTCGACCTCGCGGTCGAGCTCGGCGGCTCGCTCTCCGGCGAGCACGGCCTCGGGCTCGTCAAGTCCGGTCAGCTCGAGCGGTTCTGGGCGCCGCGGAAGCTCGAGCTGCACCGCGGGATCAAGACGCTGTTCGACCCGAAGGGGCTCATGAACCCCGGGAAGAAGCAATGACCCCCGCCGGCCTCGACCGCGACCGGGCGGCGCTGATCATCCAGGACATGCAGAACGACGTGATCGCCGAGCGCGGCGCGTTCGCCGACTCGGGAGCGCCGCATCATGCGGCGGCGCAGAACGTCGTCGAGAACTGCAGCCGGCTTGCCGAGGCATGCCGTAAGGCGGGCATCCCGGTGATCCACGTCCGGTACGTCGTCGAGGACGGCGCGAAGGGGCTGAAGCTGAACGCGCCGCTGTTCGAAGGCGTCGCGGAGAGCGGCGCTCTCGTCAGGGGCAGCTGGGGCGCCGAGCCGGTGCCGGGGCTCGAGCGCCGGCCCGGCGACCTGCTCGTCGAGAAGATGCGGATGAGCGCCTGGCAGGACACACTCCTCGAATCGCTCCTCCGCGGCTTCGGCCGCGACCACGTGATCGTCGCCGGCGCGTGGACGAACATGTCGATCGAGCACACCGCACGCTCCGGCGCGGACAAGGGCTATTTCATGTTCGTACCCGAGGACTGCTGCTCGACGATGAACGCCGACTGGCACAACGCATCGATCAACTACGCCCTGCAGAACGTCTCGACGGTGACGAACTGCGATGCGGTCGTCGCCGCGATCGCCGGCTAGCCGCCGGATCCCGACGACCCGCCGACGGGGACGCAGATGGTGACCGCCTCCGGCCGGATCTCGACGGTGAACTTCTTGACCTTGTCGCGATTCCCGCCGTCGAGCTCGTACAACACCTTGCGGCTCAGCTTCACCTTCACGCGCTTGGCGCTCGTCGATTGCACGAGCGACGAGCGCTCGGCGTGACCCGCCGCCGTCCGGGCGAGCGTTCGCACCCAGTCCGTGACGCCGTCCGCGTGGACGACGCCGAGCTCGAGCCGACCGTCGTCGGGACGTGCGTCTTCGAACACATCGACACCGCCGAACAGGCGGCCGACATTGCCGAAGAGGATGCAGGTCGCGTCGCCCGCGTACCACGGCACGCCGTCCACCGCGATCTTCGCCTTGAACGGTTTCGCGCGCAGGTTCTGGGAGCCGGTGAAGACGTACGCGGCGCGCCCTAGTCGATCCTTCAGGTTGCCGTCCGCCTCCCTGATCATCGAGGCATCGAAGCCGGCGCCCGCCATCACCGCGAAGTGCTCGCCGTTGAAGCGGCCGACGTCGAGCTTCCGATGCTCGCCGCGCAGGGCGATCGCGACGGCGTGCTCGATGTCCTGCGGGATCCCCAGGTTCCTCGCGAACAGGTTGGCGGTGCCGGCCGGCACGACGGCGAGCAGCACCTCGGAACCGGCCGACGCGTCGATGCACCGCTGCACCATCCCGTCGCCGCCCCAGACGAGCAGAAGGTCGGCGCCCTCCGCGAGGAGGCGCCTGACCTGCTTGGGCGCGAACCGGCTCTTCGGCACCTCCACCCACGCAGGCTCGACGACACCCTGGCGCTCGAGCTCGCGCCTGAGCTCGGGCAGGCCTCCGCCGAACGACTTGCCGGCGTGGGCGATGACGGCGACCTTCGTCACCGGGCGGCCCTTCCGGATGCGCGCGCGACGAGCACGAGCGCGCTCAGCGCGGTCACGCCGATGAGCACGCCGCCGAGCACATCGAGCGGGTGATGCATGCCGCGGTACATGCGGGAAAAAGCGACGAAGACCGGGATGAGCGAAGCGGCCGTCCACACGACGGCACGGGCGCCACGGCTCGCGATCCGGGACGTGAGCAGCAGGGCGAGGCCGCAGTAGACGGCGATCGCGGCTGCGGTGTGCCCCGACGGGTAGCTCGCGTTCACCGGCAACGACTCGAGACGGTGCACGGCAGGCCGGTGACGGTGGATCACGATCGTGGTCGCGCGATACGACCCCGACTCAACGGCGAGCGCGCACCCCAGGAACGCCGCCAGGCGCCAGCGCCTCGCGATCACGGCGACGAGGGCGGCGCACGCGGCGATGATCGGCAGGACGACGCCGCCGCCCATGATCGAGCCGACGCGCGACGCGTCGGTCAGCCCCGCCGACCGGTGCCGCGTCAGAAACCCGACGAGCCACTCGTCGTCGCCCGCCACGCCGGGCACGTGCAGAAGGACGTGCGTGACGAGCACGCCGGCGAGGATTGACAGGCAGGCGATCGACGCGAACGAGACGAGCACGCCCACGACGTAGGTCCAGACAGCATGACCTTCACCCGGCAGGGTCGCAATCCACCGGCCGAGCCGCCCCGGCTCGCGGTCGAGAACCGGAAAGTCGAGCACGCCGCCACCGCGCCGGCTCGCGCGGCTGCTCGCCAGGGCGACGTCGGGCATGAGCTGCTCCACCGCCACGGTGAATGCACCGTTTCTCCCTTGCCTGAGTCGGAAACACGCAAAGCTGTCGACCGTGCCTCTCTTCGCCGATCTCCTCGTCGCGCTCCTCGCGGGAGTGCTCGCCTTCCTGGCCGCCCGCTGGTACACAGGCTCGGAGGCTGCTCCCGATCGTCCCGCGCGCGAGGTCGCGCGCGCCGTCGGCTCGGCGGTGCAGGCGCGGCACGACCTGCGCCGGGTCCTCGTCGCCCGACTCGACCGCTCGGTTCTGACGGGACTGCTGCTCACGCTCGCCCTCGGGGCGACGCTGGTCGGCGGGATCGTGCTAGGCGTCCTCGCCTTCCTGATCCGGCGCGTGGCCGCCGTCCAGCATGTCGACACGTTCGTCGCCGACTGGGGATACCGGCACCGAAGCGCATGGTCGACGAGTGCGTTACGCGCCGTCACCGATCTCGGCAACATCCGGCTCGTCGCCGTCCTCGCGCTCGTCGTCGTCGTGGTCGAGCTCGTCCGAAGACGGAGCCGCTGGGCGTTGCTGTTCTTCGTCGCCGTGCTCGGCGGTGAAGAAGCGGCGACGACCGCCGTCAAGGACCTGGTCGGCCGCGTCCGGCCGACGCTGACTACCGAGGCGGTAAAGCTCGGCCCGTCGTTCCCGAGCGGGCACTCCGCGACCGCCGCAGCCTTCTACGCGGCGGCTGCGCTCGTCCTCGGGCGCACGTTGCCGGGCCGCGGGCGCCAACTCATCGTCGCGGCTGCGGTCGCGGTCACGGCTGCCGTCGCTGCGAGCCGCGTGCTCCTCGACCTCCACTGGCTCTCGGACGTGGTCGGCGGTGTGGCGCTCGGTTGGGCGTGGTTCGCACTCTGCGCGATCGCCTTCGGCGGCCGGCTGCTGATCCCGACCGCCGCAGTCGACACCGCCGCGGCGGATGCCGGCACTCCGAAGCGCACACCCGTCCCCCACGCCGTGCGCGACCGATGACGCCACGAGCGCAAGTCGGCCGGCGCGAGGCGCCGCATTACTTTATCTTTTGAAGCGTGATTGAGATCCGCATTCCCCCGGTCCTCCGCCCCGACGCCGGCGGCCAGCGCACCGTGCAGGTCGACGCGGAGACCGTCGGCGAGGCGATCGCCGCACTGGTGAACGCCCATCCGTCGCTCGAAGGCCGCGTCCGCCAGGGCGACGGCGTGCCGGCGTTCCTCAACGTGTTCCTGGACGGCGAGGACATCCGCCTGTTGGGCGGGCTCGACACGCCGGTACGGCCGGGAGCAAAGGTGCTGTTGCTCCCGGCCGTCGCCGGCGGCGTCTGAGTCGAGCTCCTACTAGGTCGCGGGGGCCGGCCGGCCCACGACGGTGGGCGGCGGCCCGAGGTGGCTGTGCGCGTCGGCGCCGTACCCACCCGGCACGGGAATGTAGAACTCGGGATAGCCCCACATGCCGTGCTCCGATACGTCGAGGCCCGCCGTCTCGACATGCTGCTCGACGCGGATTCCCCAGAGCGCGTTCATCGTCCAGAGCGCCCCGAACGACGCGGCGAAGGTGAACACGCCGACCGCGACGAGGCCGAGCGCCTGGACACCGAGCTGATGGAACGAGCCGGTGTACACGAGGCCGCCGGTGCCGGTTCCGAGCCTGCCCGCGAGAGCCGGCACCGCGAACAGGCCGGTGGCGAGGGTACCCCAGACACCGGACATGCCGTGCACCGCAACCGCGCCGATGGGGTCGTCGATGCCGATCCGCTCGACGGCGATCACACCGACGACCGCGATCACCCCGGAGACGAGCCCGATCACGACCGCGGCCCACGGGGCGACAAAGCCGGATGCGGCGGTGATCGCGACGAGTGCCGCGAGGACGCCGTTGAGCATCATCGAGATGTCCGGCTTCTTGAGCACGACCCAGGCGGTCGTCACGCCGCCGACCGCGCCCGCAGCGGCGGCGAGGTTGGTCGTGATCGCGACGTACGCGAAGTAGCCGAAGCCGCCGAAGTCGACCGACAGCGTCGAGCCTGGATTGAAGCCGAACCAGCCGAACCACAGGATCAGCGTCCCGAGGACCGCGTACGGCAGGTTGTGCCCGGGGATCGGGTTGGCGCGTCCGTCGGTGCCGAACTTGCCGACCCGCGGCCCGAGGATGAGCGCACCCGCCAAGGCAGCGAGCGCACCCTGGTAGTGGACGACCGTGGATCCGGCGAAGTCCTGCATGCCCTTCGAGAAGAGCCAGCCGTGCGGGCTCCAGATCCAGTGTGAGACGACGCTGTAGACGAGCGTGAAGTAGACCCCGAAGGCGAAGTACACCCACAGCTTCGCCCGCTCGGCCATCGCGCCCCAGACGATCGCCAGGCTGACGCCCGCGAACACGACCTCGAACAGGTAGCCGGCGGCGCCCGGGATCTCGCTGAACCAGTCGAACGGCTTCTGCCCCACCGAGGTCAGTGCGCCGACGGACGGGAAGAAGCCGTGCGTGCCGATCAGCCCGTTCCCGTCGCCGAACGCGAGCCCGAACCCGACCGCCCAGTACACGAGCGAGGCGATCGCGAAGATGAGGACGTTCTTGCCGGCGATGTGGCCGGCGTTCTTCATGCGCGTGAGTCCTGCTTCGAGAAACGCGAAGCCCGCCTGCATGAACATCACGAGCACCGCCGTCACGACGACCCACACCGTAGACACGGCGATCAGCAGATCGTGGTTCTTAGGCATCGACCCCGACCTCCTCGAGCCGCCGTCCCGTTCGGTGATGAACGACGCTGTGCACGGGTGACACCCAGACGAGACCGTCACCCGATTCGTTCCCGCTCCGCGCCGCGTCGACGATCGCGTCGACGACGAGCTGCTCCAGCCGATCGTCGACGACGAAGACGAGTAGCGCCTTCGGCAGGAATCGCGACTCGAATGTCCGGCCGCGGTACTCATGTGTGACGCCGCGCTGGCGGCCGTGACCGATCGCCTCGACGACGGTCACGCCGACGTGGCCCGTCGCCTCCTCGACGGCGTCGATGACGGTCTCGACCCGCTCTCGGATCACCGTCGCCTCCACTTTCACCATTCGACCCTCCTCTCGCGCACGACAAAAAGAGGCCTCGGAAGCACGTCGATCGCGCTTCCGAGGCCTCGATGCCTCCTGCCGGCCGCCTGCGGCGACGGCCGAACGACCCAACACTACACAAAGTGAAGTGAGTGGCTCATTTGAAGTCTTGCAGGTCCATCGGCTACTCTCACCGCTCCATGCAGCGCTCGCCGATGAAGCCGGCCTTCCTCCTCACGGTCATCGCCTGCGCGCATATGGCCTAACCGGACACACCCGTCTCCCCGGTTAGGCCCCAAGAAGAGGACGGGGGCCAGGCAGTGAGCTACCACCTGCGCTGTCGCCGCTGCGAGGAGATCACTGAGCCGACGCCGGTCGATGCATGCCGCCGATGCGACGGCCCCACGGACGTGGTGTACGACTGGGAGCACCTGCCGAACGAGCTCGACTCGTCCGTGATCGCAGCGCGCGCGAAGAACCTCTGGCGTTACCGGGAGCTTCTGCCGACCGGAGCACGCGTCGACGTCGGGTCCGGCTGGACGCGGCTCGTTCCCTGCGAGCCGCTCTCCCAGCAGCTCGAGCTCGACCTGTGGCTCAAACTCGAGAGCGAGAACCCGACGAGGTCGTACAAGGACCGGACCGCGACGCTCGCGGTGTCCGCGGCCCTCGACCACGGCGTCACGACGCTGTGCTGCTCGTCGACCGGCAACCTCGGCGACGCGGTCGCCGCCACTGCGGCGGCCGCCGGGGTCGAGGCGATCGTCCTCGTTCCCGTGGGCAGCGCGTCGGCGGCAGTCGAAGCGGAGCACCGCGGCGTCCACGTGCTCGCGGTCCGCGGCAGCTACGACGACTGCCGGCGACTCGAGCTCGAGCTCGGCTCGCTCTTCCCGTGGGGCTTCGTCAGCGGCAACCTCCACCCGTATGCGAGCGAGGGAGCGAAGACGATCGCCTTCGAGATCGCCGAGCAGCTCGGCTGGCAGCTGCCCGATGCGGTCGTCTGCCCTGCGGCGAGCGGGACCCTGTTCGCGAAGCTCACACAAGGCTTCGCCGAGGTGACGCGAGCCGGACTCGCACGCGAGCCGCTGCCGCGGATGTTCGCCGCGCAGGCGCTCGGCTCGAGCCCGATCGCAGCCGCGTTCGCCGACGACCGCAGCATATCGCGCGTGCAGGCCGACACGCACGTCCTGTCGCTGGCGGTCGGTGATCCCGCGCATGGGGACCTCGCGCTCGGAGCTGCGCGCGCGACCGGCGGTGCAGTCCTCGCCCTGCCCGAGGACGAGATCGCGATGTACACCGAGCTGCTCACGGAGACGACCGGGGTCGCACCCGACGCGTCGGGCGGCGCTGCGCTCGGTGCACTGATTGCCGCGCAACGCAGCGGCATGATCGAGCGAGGGTCGCAGGTCGTCCTCGTCGTGACCGGCCGTCGACCCGACTCGCGCGTCGAAGGCCCGCATGTCCGGACGATCGACCCCGACGCGGCCGCCGTGCTGGCGGCGCTCGGCCTCGACTCGTAGCGTCCCGGCGTGACGGACACCGCCGCGCCGCTTCGCCGCGACGTACGCCTCCTCGGCACGCTCCTCGGCGCGGTCCTCGTGGAGCAAGAGGGCGAGTGGCTGCTCGAGCTCGTGGAGCAGGTCCGGCGTGCCTCCCGGAAAGCACGGCGGGAGGGCACCGTCGCGGACGTCGACCAGTCCCTGCCCGCGCACGAGCAGGCGCTCGTCCTGCGAGCGTTCGGGCTCTGGTTCCAGCTCGCGAACCTGGCGGAGCAGCTGCACCGCCTTCGCCGCCGCCGCGACGACGCGCGTCACGGCCGGGTCCCACCGGAGTCGCTCGACGACGCCTTCCGCCGCGTCGCATGCGGCGACGGCGAGCGTGCGAGGAGCTCGTCGATCCGCCTCGTCCTCACGGCGCATCCGACCGAGGCGACGCGTCGAACGATCCTCCTGGCGCACATTCGGATCGCGGAGCAGCTGGCGCGGCTCGACGACCCGTTGCTGATCCCGGCCGAGCGTGACGAGATCGAGGAGCGCGTCGCCGAGGAGGTGACGCTCCTCTGGCAGACCGACGAGGTGCGCCACGACCGCCTCCGCATCACCGACGAGATCCGCCACGGCCTCTGGTTCTTCGAGCACAGCCTGATGACCGCCGCGACCGAGCTGCTCGGCGACTGGCGCGAGCGCCTCCCCGATGCGCCGCCGCCGCTCGCCTTCGGCTCCTGGATCGGCGGGGACATGGACGGCAATCCGTCCGCCGGGCCGGCGTCGATCGCCGAGGCGCTCGCGCGCGCACGCACGCTGGCGCTCGACCGCTACCGGGCCGAGGTGCGCGCGCTCGCCGTCGAGATCGCGTCGGCGCGATCCCTGGTCGCGGTCTCTCCCGAGCTCGAAGCATCGCTCGCACGCGACGCGGAACAGCTCCCGTACTACGCGGCCGAGATCGGAGCCCGGAACGAGCTCGAGCCCTACCGGCGCAAGCTCTCGTTCATGTGGTGGCGGCTCGGCAACGACGGCTACCCCGACTCCGACCACCTCCTCGCCGACGTGCGCCTCATCCTCGACAGCCTGCGCCGGAACGGCGGCCGCCGGATTGCGGACGGGCGCGTCGCCCGGCTCGAGCGGATGATCGAGATCTTCGGGTTCCACGTCGCGAAGCTCGACGTGCGTCTCCATGTGGACGACCTCGACACCGATCGCGCGCGCGACGTCCTCGCGGCAGCCGATGCCGCACGTGCGCAGCACGGCCCGAACGCTCTCGACACGCTGATCGTGTCGGGCACCTCGAGCCTCGACGATGTGCGCAGAGCGCGCGCTGCGACCCGTCTTCGCGTGGCGCCGTTGTTCGAGACGGTCGACGACCTCGCGAATGCTCCGGCCGTCGTCGATGCGATGCTCGGCGAGGACGCGAGTGCCGTCGAGGTGATGGTCGGCTACTCCGACTCCGGCAAGGACGGCGGCTATCTCGCGGCGCAGTGGGCGATCTACCGCGCGCAGGAGGAGCTCGCCGCGGTCGCAGCGCGCCACGGGGTCGAGCTGACGATCTTCCACGGCCGCGGCGGCAGCGCCGGCCGCGGCGGCGGCCCGACCCACGCGGCGATCGCATCGCAGCCCGCCGGCCACCCGCCCGGGCGCCTGAAGCTGACCGAGCAGGGCGAGACGATCTCCTTCAAGTACAGCCTCGAGGGCCTCGCGCGCCGGAACCTCGAGGCCGCCGTCGCCGGCACCCTGCTCGCCACCTATCCCGAGCTGCTGGCGCCGCCGCCGAGCGCCGGCGACCGTGCCGTCCTCGACCGTCTCGCCGCCTCCTCCCGGGACGCGTATCGCGCCTTCGTCTGGGACGACCCGCGCTTCGTCCCGTTCTTTCGCACGTTCACGCCGGTCGACGAGCTCGCCCTGCTCCAGATCGCGTCGCGGCCCGCCCGGCGTCCGCAGGACGACGACTACCTCGCGTCGCTCCGCGCGATTCCCTGGGTGTTCGCGTGGACCCAGAATCGCGTCCTCCTGCCCGCTTGGTTCGGCGTCGGCGCCGCGTTCGCGGGCGTCGAGCCGGGCGTGCTGCGTGACCTCTACCGCCGCCTGCCGTTCGTCAGAACCGTGGTCGACAACCTCGAGATGACGCTCGCCAAGTCGAGCCTGCCGATCGCGCGGGGCTATCTCCGGCTGGTCGTCGACGACGGCCTCTACGAGGAGATCGAGGCCGAGCACGCACGCACGGTCGCCGGCGTCCTCGCCGCGACCGGTGTCTCGCGGCTCCTCGAACGGCAGCCGATGCTACGGCGCTCGATCGACCTTCGCAACCCGTACGTCGATCCGATGAACGCGCTGCAGGTCGAGCTCCTTCGCCGGCACCGCGCGGGCGACGACGGCGCACAGCTGCCGCTCCTCCGCTCGATCGCGGGGATCGCGGCCGCGCTACGGAATACGGGCTAGATCGAACCGCGGCGCGTAGGCCGCCTCGAACGCGGCGATCTCGTCCTCGCGCCGCAACGTCCGCGCGACGTCGTCGAGGCCGTTCACGAGCGTCTCCCGGGCGTGCGCGTCGAAGTCGAACGTGAGCTCCAACCCGTCGGGATGCGTGATCCTGAGCGTCTCGAGGTCGACCGTCAACTCGTTGCGCGAAGCGACCGCGTCCTTCAGCTGCGCCAGCCGCTCGGGCGGGATGGCGATCGGGGCAAGGCCGGAGTTGATCGCGTTCTGCCGGAAGATGTCGCCGAACGACGGCGCGAGCACCGCGCGGAAGCCGCGATCCTCGAGCGCCCATGCCGCGTGCTCGCGCGACGACCCGCAGCCGAAGTTGCGCCCCGCGAGCAGGATCGCAGCGTCGGGCGTTCGGTGAAGCTCGAAGTCGGGGTCCTTCATCCAGTCGAAGAAGAGGAACTCGCCGTACCCGGCGCGCTCGATCCGCTTCAGGAACTGCTTCGGGATGATCTGGTCCGTGTCGACGTCGGGACGATCGAGCACGGCAACCGCGCCGGTCACGGACCGAAGCGGCCTCATGCGAGCTCCCGCACGTCCGCGAAGCGCCCGGCCACCGCAGCCGCGGCGGCCATCGCCGGGCTGAGCAGGTGTGTCCGCCCGCCCGCGCCCTGGCGTCCTTCGAAGTTGCGGTTCGAGGTCGAGGCGCACCGCTCGCCGGGCTGAAGGATGTCCGGATTCATGCCGAGGCACATCGAGCAGCCGGCCCGGCGCCACTCGAAACCCGCGCGCTCGAACACCTCACGGAGCCCCTCGTCCTCGGCCTGGCGCTTCACCTCAGCCGATCCCGGCACGACGATCGCGTGCACGCCGTCGGCGACCCGCCGTCCCTCGGCGACACGCGCCGCCGCGCGCAGATCCTCGATGCGCGCGTTCGTGCACGACCCGATGAACACCTTGTCGATGCGGATGTCGCGCAGCGGCGTTCCGGGAGTCAGATCCATGTACCGCAGGGCGCGCTCGACGGCGGCACGCGCGTCGACCTCGTCGTACTCCGCCGGATCGGGGACGACCGCGTCGATCGGCGCGACCATGCCCGGGTTCGTTCCCCACGTCACCTGCGGCGCGAGACGCGACACGTCGACCGCACGAACCGCGTCGTACTCCGCGCCGTCGTCGGTGTGCAGGTCGCTCCAATCGCTCTCGACGAACGCAGGGCGTCCGGAGAGATAGGAGAGCGTCGTCTCGTCGGGCGCGATCAGGCCGGCACGGGCACCCGCTTCGATCGACATGTTGCAGACCGTCATCCGGCCCTCCATCGACAGGCCGCGGATCGCCTCGCCG
>DASXDB010000035.1:0-6745 GCA_036490895.1 Gaiellaceae bacterium | reverse complement strand
CGCGACGACCATGACCCAGCTGCCGCAGGGTCAGCCCTTCAGCTTCGACGCGCAGCGGCCGGCGCTCGCGGCCCGCGGGCTCTCCGAGGCCGAGAACGAGCTCAACGGCCTGCTTCGCCAGGAGCTCGACATCGTCGTTGCGTTCCCGCACCGCGGTGAGGCGCTGCGTCAGCAGGCGCTGCTGCGGCGTGTGTCGGCCGAGATCCTCGAAGCAGGCGAGAGCGTAGACGGGCTCGCATTCGCAGTGTCGCCGGCACGCCGCGGGTTCGTGTGGCGCGAGCTCGGCTTCGCGCTCCTGCCGGACACGCAGGTGTTCCGCAAGCGGCCGCCGCGCGCAACGGCGGCGCCGGGTCGCGCGCTCCAGAGCTTCTCCGACCTCCGCACAGGCGACTACGTCGTGCACGAGGATCACGGTCTCGCGAAGCTGCTCGGGTTCGAGACGAAGGAGGTCGCCGGCGTCACGCGCGACTACCTCCTGCTCGCCTACCGCGGCGACGACCGCGTCTACGTGCCGCACGAGCAGATCGGGAAGGTCAGCCGATACATCGGCGCCGACTCGCGCGAGCCGACGCTGTCGAAGCTCGGCGGCAAGGCGTGGGACAACCTCAAGACGCGCGCGCGCGAGCACGTGCGCGAGCTGGCCGGCGAGCTGCTTCAGCTGTACGCCCAGCGGCAGACGCAGCCCGGCGTCGCATTCGACGTCGAGCACGAATGGCTGGAGCGCCTCGAGGCCGAGTTTCCGTACCGCGAGACGGAGGACCAGCGCACGGCGATCGAAGCGGTCATGGAGGGTCTCGAGTCACCACATCCAATGGACCGCCTCGTCTGCGGCGACGTCGGTTTCGGGAAGACCGAGGTTGCGCTCCGCGCGGCGTTCGCGGTCGCCGTGAACGGCAAGCAAGTGCTCATGCTCGTGCCGACCACCGTGCTCGCGCAGCAGCACTGGAACACCTTCCGCGCGCGCTATCGCGACTTCCCCGTCCGCGTCGAGATGATCTCGCGGTTCAGGACGCGAAAGGACACGAAGCAGGCGCTCGCCGACTTCGCCGAGGGAAAGGTCGAAGTGCTGATCGGCACGCACCGCGTCCTCTCTCGCGACGTGATCCCGAAGGAGCTCGGCCTCGTCATCGTCGACGAGGAGCAGCGGTTCGGCGTCGCGCAGAAGGAGCTGCTGCGCCAACTTCGTCTCGAGGTCGACGTGCTCGCGCTGTCGGCGACTCCGATTCCGCGCACGCTGCACATGTCCCTCTCAGGCCTTCGCGACATCTCGGTCATCGAGACGCCCCCCGAGGGGCGGCGCCCGATCAGGACGTTCGTCGGGGAGTACGACGACGAGCTCATCGCGCAGGCGCTGCAGCGCGAGGCGCAGCGCGAAGGTCAGGCGTTCTACCTGCACAACCGCGTCGAGACGATCGATGAAGCGGCCGAGAAGCTGCGGCAGATGTGCCCCAACCTGCGCTTCCTCGTCGCGCACGGCCAGATGGCCGAGCGTGAGCTCGAGGACAAGATGATCTCGTTCCTCGCCGGCGACGCAGACGTCCTGGTGTCCACGACGATCATCGAGTCGGGGCTCGACATCCCGCAGGCGAATACGCTGATCGTCGAGCGGGCGGACCAGCTCGGGCTCAGCCAGCTCTACCAGATCCGCGGCCGCGTCGGCCGCAGCGATCGGCTCGCGCACGCGTACCTCTTCTACCCCGACGCCCACGAGCTGACGCCCGAGGCGCGTGCCCGTCTCGCGACGCTCGCCGACCACACGGAGCTCGGCGCCGGGTTCGCGATCGCGATGCGCGACCTCGAGATTCGCGGCGCGGGCGACCTGCTCGGCGCGGAGCAGTCGGGCCACGTCGCCGCCCTCGGGTTCGAGCTCTACGTGGAGATGCTCCACGAAGCGGTCGCCGACCTGCAGGGCCAGCGGCGGCTCGCGGCACGGCCGGTTCGGATCGACGTACGCATCGATGCATACGTCCCGGCGGCGTACATCGCCGCCGAGGCGCTCAAGATCGACCTGCACCGCCGGCTCGCGCTCGCCGAGTCGGAGGACGAGCTTCACGAGTTGCGCGTCGCGACCGAGGACCGGTACGGACCCCTTCCGGAGCCGGTCGAGAACCTGTTCGCGATCCAGGAGGCGAAGCTGAAGCTCGCCGTCCTCGGTGCCGATTACCTCGTGTTCCGCGGCGGGAAGGCGTCGATCGGTCCGGTCGTCCTCGGCTCCGGCGAGCTGCGCGATCTCCGGACTCAGGTCGAGACCGCTGTCTACTCGACAGGCAACCGCGAGGTGACGTTAAGAGGCAGTGAATTCCAGTCGGCGCTCGATTTGGTCGATGCTATGCTGGCCGCGCGCCAGGCGGCCTAGCCGGCGCTCTCTCATGCGGAAGTCGTTCGTTCTCATCATCCTGGCTGCGGGCATCCTTGCCGGCTGCGGCGGCGGAGGCAGCGCCAAGTTATCGTCCGCCGACGTCGCGGTCGTGGGCTCCACGCACATCACGGCCAACGATCTGACCACGCTCTTGAAGCGCGCCAAGATCAGTTACCAGGGGGCCGGCCAGCCGTTCCCGAAGCAGGGAACGACGAACTATCAGGCGGTCCGCGACCGCGCGATGACGATTCTGGTCGAACAGGCGGAGCTGAACGAGAAGGCGGCATCGATGGGGATCACCGTCACCGACGCCGAGATCACGAAGCGCCTGAACGCCATCAAGAAGCAGTCGTTCGGCAACAGCGAGAAGAAGCTGCTCGCGGCCGCCAAGAAACAGGGGTATGACAACGACGCGCAGATTCGCAGCGACGTCGTCCGCCCGCAGCTCATCTCCGAGAAGGTCCAGCAGCAGATCGTGAAGAACGTCAAGGTCACCGACGCCGAGGTCCAGAAGTACTACGACGACAACAAGTCGCAGTATCAGTCACCGGCTTCACGGTCCGTGCGCTACATCCTCGTCGGCAAGAGCAAGGCGACCGCGCAGTCCGTCTACGGGCAACTCGTGAAGGGCGGCGAAAAGGCATGGTGCACGCTCGCGAAGAAGTACGCGAAGGACGCGAGCGGTCAGAACTGCGGCAAGGCGACGTTCACGAAGGGACAGACGGTCCCGATCTTCGACACGAGCGCCTTCTCGGCGCCTGCCCACAAGGTCGTGAAGCCGTTCTACGACGCGACGCAGTACAAGGCCTGGTTCGTGATCGAGCCGCTCGGCCCGGTCAAGCCTGCGTCGGCGACTCCCGAGAAGCAGGTGGCGGCGCAGATCCGGCAGACGATCCTCGGCACCAAGCAGAAGCAGGCTGTGTCCGATTTCTCGGCGAGCCTGACGAAGAGCTACTGCCACGGCTCGAAGATCCGGTACCAGGTCGGGTACACGCCGGCACAGGACGACTGCACGGCGACGACGACGAACGCCACGTCGACGCAGTAGCAACATTGTCGCTGGCAGACGCGCTCGTCGAACTGCAGGCCCTGACCGAGCGCCTGCGCCGCGAGTGCCCGTGGGACCGCGAGCAAACTGCGCGCACGATCGTCCCGTTCACGCTCGAAGAGGCGTACGAGGTCGCGGACGCGGCGTTCGCCGGCGACGACGCGAAGCTGCTGGACGAGCTCGGCGACCTCCTCTACCAGTCCTTCTTCCTCGCGCTCCTCCTGCAGGAGCGCGGTACCGGCGATCTGGAGACCGTCGCGCGGGCGATTCACACCAAGCTCGTCGCGCGTCATCCACACGTCTTCGGCGACGCCGAGGCGAAGGACGCCGAGCACGTTCGCGAGCGGTGGGAGGCGCTGAAGCGCGACCAGGAGGGGCGCGAAGGAATCTTCCACGACGTGCCGGAGGGTCTTCCGGCGCTGGCCTACGCGCAGAAGGTGCAGGTGCGCGCCCGAGCCGTCGGCTTCGAGTACCCCGACCTGGCAGGCGCGGTCGCGGACCTCGATGACGAGTTGCGCGAGCTGAAGGAGGACTTCGCCCCGGACGAGCTCGGCGACGTGCTGTTCGCGGCGGTGAATGTCGCGCGCAAGCTCGGCGTCGACCCCGAGCTCGAGCTGCGCGCTGCGGCAAAGCGCTTCCGCGAACGCGTGGAATCTGCGGAGG
The DNA here is from genome assembly GCA_036490895.1 of Gaiellaceae bacterium. Lineage (GTDB taxonomy): Bacteria > Actinomycetota > Thermoleophilia > Gaiellales > Gaiellaceae > PALSA-600. The sequence continues at coordinate 2,675 of DASXDB010000035.1, read as the reverse complement.
CGTTCGCGGCCGCCGAAGGCAAGGATTGGACGAAGCTGACGCTTTCCGACCAAGACGCGTACTACGACCGCGCAAAGGAGCATGCATGACGATCACCGACGTTCGGGGCCGGCAGGTCCTCGACTCCCGCGGCAACCCGACGGTCGAGGTGGAGGTTCGGCTCGACTCGGGCACGCTCGGGCGTGCGATCGTCCCGTCCGGAGCATCGACCGGCGTGCACGAGGCCGTCGAGCTGCGGGACGGAGGGGGGACGTGGACCGGGAAGGGCGTCTCGCAGGCGGTCGCGAACGTCAACGGCGAGCTCGCAGAGCTCGTCCGCGGGCGTGACGCCGCCGACCAGGAAGGGCTCGACCGCGCGATGATCGAGCTCGACGGGTCGCCGAACAAGGGCCGCCTCGGCGCGAATGCGATTCTCGGCGTCTCTCTTGCTGTGGCCAAGGCGGCGGCAGGTGAGGCGGGCGTCCCGCTCTACGCGCACCTCGGCGGGGACGCTGCGTCCACCCTGCCCGTTCCGATGATGAACGTGATCAACGGCGGGGTTCACGCCTCCAACTCGATCGACCTGCAGGAGTTCATGGTCGTCCCCGTCGGCGCCGACTCGTTGTCCGAAGGGCTCCGGGTCGGCGTGGAGGTCTACCACTCGCTGAAGAAGGTGCTGAGCGAGCGTGGGCTCTCGACGCTCGTCGGGGACGAGGGCGGGTTCGCGCCCGATCTCGCGACCAGCGAGGACGCGATCGACCTGATCCTCGAAGGCGCCGAACGGGCCGGGCATCGCGACCGCGTGGCGATCGCGCTCGATCCCGCGACGAGCGAGGTGTTCGAGGGCGGTACGTACCGCTTCGAAGGCCGCGAGAAGTCGAGCGCCGAGCTGCCGGAGTTCTGGGCGGAGATCGTCGACCGCTATCCGGTCGTCTCGATCGAGGACGGTGCGGCTGAGGACGACTGGGATTCGTGGGCCACGCTGACGCAGCGGCTCGGAGATCGCGTCCAGCTCGTCGGCGACGACCTCTTCGTCACGAACCCGGAACGGCTCCAGGAGGGGATCGACCGCGGTGTCGGCAACTCGATCCTCGTCAAGGTCAACCAGATCGGGACGCTGACCGAGACGATCGAGGCCGTGCGGCTCGCGCAGCGTCACGGCTATACCGCTGTCATGTCCCACCGCTCCGGCGAGACGGAGGACGCGACGATCGCCGACCTCGCCGTCGCGCTCGGCACGGGCCAGATCAAGACCGGCGCGCCCGCGCGTTCCGACCGCGTCGCGAAGTACAACCAGCTTCTCCGGATCGAGGAGCAGCTCGGCTCGCGTGGCGTGTATCCGGGTTGGGACGCGTTCCCGCGCGCACGTTCCTAGTTCAGGTCGTCCTCCGCCGGCATGAGACGGTGGGGGTACGCTGCGAGGAATGGCAACTGTCCGCCGCAGGACGAAGATCGTCGCGACGATCGGGCCCGTGTCGTCGAGCCACGACACGATGCGCGCGCTCGTCGACGCAGGCGTCGACGCCGTCCGTCTCAACCTCTCGCACGGGACCCACGCAGATCACGCAGCCAGCGCGCAGATGGTCCGTGAGGTGCAGGCGGAGGTCGCCAGACCGCTGGCCTTGATCGCGGACCTGCAGGGCCCGAAGCTCCGGATCGGGGATCTGCCCGCACCGCGCGTCCTGCTGAAGGACGAAGAGGTCGTCGTCGTCGGGGAGCAAGTCGCGGTCGACGGAGAGATACCGGTCGCGCCCGCCGTGATCGGCGAGGTGCTGCGTCCCGGGCATGACGTGCTGATCGACGACGGCCTCGTCCGTCTGACCGTGCAGGAGGTCGAACAGGGCCGGGCGGTCTGCCGCGTCGTCGTCGGCGGTGAGGTCAAGTCGCACAAAGGCGTGAATCTCCCGGGCGTCCCGATCCCGATCCCGTCGCTGACGAAGAAAGACCTCGACGACCTGGCGTTCGCACTCGGCCAGGGGGTCGACTTCGTGGCTCTCTCGTTCGTCCGGGCCGCAGCCGACGTGCGCGACCTGCAGGCGATCATCCGCCAGCACGGGTCGCCGGCGCGTGTGATCGCGAAGATCGAGAAGGCGGAGGCGGTTGCGGTGCTCGACGAGGTGCTTCAGGAGGCCGACGCCGTCATGGTCGCACGCGGCGACCTCGGCGTCGAGATCGGCGCCGCAACCGTGCCGCTGCTGCAGAAGCGGATCATCCTGCGCTGCCTCGACGTCGGAAAGCCGGTCATCACGGCGACGCAGATGCTGGAGTCGATGATCGAGCACGCCGAGCCGACGCGCGCCGAGGCGAGCGACGTCGCCAACGCGGTGCTCGACGGCACATCGGCGGTGATGCTCTCGGCCGAGACGGCGACGGGCAACTATCCCGTTGAGGCCGTCCGGACGATGGACTCGATCGCACGTGCGGTGGAGCCGTCGATGGGCTACCGCCACCAGTTGCCCGAGCCGGGGGAGGAGACGACCGTCGGGCGCGCGATGTCGAACGGTGCGTGCGACCTCGCCGAGACGCTCGGCGCGAGCGCGATCCTGGTGCCGACCTTCACCGGGCGCACCGCCTCTGCGGTCGCGCGGCTTCGCCCGCGGCGCCCGATCGTCGGGCTCTCGCATCACCAGACCGCCGTGCAGCAGATGGCGCTCGAGTGGGGCGTCACGCCGGTGTTGATCCCGCAGACCGAGAAC
>DASXDB010000034.1:0-10055 GCA_036490895.1 Gaiellaceae bacterium | reverse complement strand
CGCAGTCGACGAGATGCTCGAGCACGCGTGGGCCTGCAACCGAGCCGTCCTTCGTCACGTGGCCGACGAGGAACGTCGCGACGCCGTTCTCCTTCGAGACGCGCAGCAGCCGCGCGGCCGCCTCGCGCACCTGCGACACTGATCCCGGCGCCGAGCCGATCTCCTGCGACCAGAGCGTCTGCACGGAGTCGATCACGCACACCGCGGGCTGCTCACGCTCCAGGGTCGCGCAGACGGCGTCGAGCTCCGTCTCGGCGAGGATCTCGACGCCGTCGCAGCCGCCGAGCCGGGCGGCGCGCAGCTTCACCTGCGCGACCGACTCCTCGCCGGTGACGAGCAGTGCACGCCGGTCTCGGGAGATCGCGCCGAGCGCGTTCAGGAGCAGCGTGGACTTGCCGACGCCCGGCTCGCCGCCGACCAGCACGAGTGACGCGGGCACGAGGCCGCCGCCGAGGACGCGGTCGAGCTCCGGCACGCCCGTCGGGATCCGCTCGGACTCCTCCGCGACGACGTCGACGAGGCGGAGCGGCGCGCGCGCGGCGCCATGCTTCGACCCGCGTGGGACCGGCGCCTCGGCGACCATCGTCCCGAACTCGCCGCAGCCGGGACAGCGCCCGAGCCAGCGTCCGGACGCGGTGCCGCACTCGGTGCAGACGTGCTGGATCGCAGCGGGCTTGGCCATGGGCGGACCACCGTACTCCCGCCGCCCGACGGCATTCGTGCCGATTTCGTGTCTAGTCGACGCCGACGGGCTCGGCCGCGGCTGCGCGCTCGAGCCACGGAGTTGCGCCCAGTCGCTCGAACGTCTCGCGGGCGCCGGCGAGGAGCTGATCGGCCTCGTCGGGCCGGCCGATCCGACCCAGCCACTCGGCATGCTCGAGCTGCACGACCGCCCCCTCGAACGGGATGTCGATCGCAGCGAAGCCGGCGGCGGCGGACGCGAAGAGGCGGTCGGCCTCGGGTGCGTCTCCCGCCAAGCGAGCACGGAAACGCTGCGCCAGCGCGGCGAGATACGGCGGACGCAGCCCGATCGGAGCCTCTTCCACGATCCGCAGCAGCCGCTCCGCAGTGTCGAGGTCACCGAGGGCGAGCGCAGCTTCGAGCCCGTTGCGGTACCCCTGCTTGACGTCTTGAGATCCGAGGCCGAGTGTCTGCCGGCCCTCGATCGCGCGCTCCGCCGCTGCCAGTGCCTCGCGTAGCCGGCCCTCGGCAAGACGGACAGCCGAGGTCGCTGCGAACACGGAGCCGTGCATCTGGACATCGTCCGATCGCGCGAGATCGTCGAACCGGCCGAGCAGCTCCTGCGCCGCGACCAGTTCGCCTCGGCGAATGTGGATCTCGAGAACGCCGGTGAGGACACTCGCAGTCGCGATGTCGGTGCCGACGTTCTCGGCGGGCAGCTCGGCCGCACGCGCGAGGGCTTCGTCCCACCGGCCGAGCATGCTGAGGACGTACGACTGCTCGGAGAGCATGAACCACTCGTTTCGGCGGTCGCCGACCCGGCGCGCGACGGGGAGAGCTTCTTCGAGGTACCCGAGGCAGTCGCGATACCGATCGCGCTGCATCGCGGCGTCGTTGACGTTCCCGTAGGCCACGGTGATCGCCCTCGATACGTCGTGTTCGCGTGCAACCGAAAGGGCGAGCATGAACAGGCCGAATGCCTCGGTCGGTCTGGTCGGGAACAGCATCACGGCCTTGGCGCCCCAGCCGCGCAGCATCGCCTCGTACAACTGAAGGCCTTCGGCGATGTCGAGTGTGCGGTCGACGAACTCGGCGGCGCGAGGATCGCCGGTGAACGCATAGAGCTGCGCCAACCGCCCGGACAGGAGTGCAACGTCGGCGTCGGGCTCGTCGTCCTTGACCGTCTCGTACGCCTCGCGCATCACGCGCTCGGCCTCCTCGCTGCGGCCGCTCGTCAGCGCGACGTAGCCGAGCATGGCTGCGAGGCGGGCGACGGCGTGCTGCTCACCAAGCTCCACGTACAGCGAACTCGCACGCCGGTACAAGCCTTCTGCCTCTTCCGTTCGCCCGAGCTGATGCACCATCTCTCCGGCGCGGGTCAGCGCGGCCGCCTCTTCGCTCGGTGTCGATGCGAGGTCGGCCGCCTGGGTGAAGAAACGACCGGCCTCCTCGTTCGCTCCGAGCGAAGCGGCGCGCTCGGCACCGGCGATGAGCGCGCGGCGTGCGCGACCGCGGAGCTCCGCCGCGTCGTCGGCGTCGGGGTCGAGCCGGTACGCCTCGACGAGATGTGAGGCGACGACTTCGGCAACCTCGTCCTCCGCGAGGCTCGCGGCGAGATGCTCGGCTGCCGCGAGGTGCTTCGCGCGCCGGTCGCGCTTCGCGAGCGTGTCGTAGGCGACCTGCCGGATCAGGTCCTGCAGGAAGCCGTACTGGCCATGCTCGGGTGAACGCGGGTCCACCTGCAGCCCGAGCAGCTCCTTGCGGACGAGCCCGGCGAGCATCGGCTCGAGCTCGTCGCGCCCGAGCCCTGTGAGCGCACCTAGCGCGGCCAGCGTGAACGTCTTCCCGAGAACGGCGGCATCCTGGACGACCCGGCGCTCGTCGGCCGACAGCGTGTCGAGCCGAGCGGCGGCGAGTGCCTGCAGTGTTTCCGGGATCGCGAGCGACTCCACCTCGCCGACGACGCGATACGACGAAGCATCCTCCGCGAGCAGCCCGCGATCGAGGAGCATCCTCACTGTCTCGACCGCGTACAGCGGGATGCCCTCCGCGCGGGCAAGGATCTGGTCTCGAAGCCCGTGCGGGAGTCCCGGAACGAGCCCGGCGAGCAGCTCTTGCATCGCCGGCTCGGGTAGTGGCTCGAGATAGAGCGACGTGAAGTTGCGGTGACCCGCGCCCCAGGTGGGCCGGCGCTCGGCGAGTTCGGGCCGCGCCAGCGTGACGACGAAGATCGGATGGCTGCGCGACGACTCGAGGAGGTACTCGATGAAGTCGAGAAGGCTCGAGTCGGCCCACTGCATGTCCTCGAACGCGAGGACCGCCGGATAGACGTCGGAGAGTCGCTCGAAGAACAGCCTCCAGGCGCCGAACAGATCCTGCCTCTCACGAGCCTCGTGCTCGCCGAGCCCGAGCAGCTGTGCGAGCCTCGGTTCGACGTACTCGCGATCCGCCGCGTCGAGCAGATGCTCGTCGAGCGTTGCCTGCAGCTTCTGCCGCGCCGCGTCAGGCTCGTCGTCCTCGGCGATCCCGCAGCGCATCCGCACCATGTCGGCGAGCGCCCAGTACGTGACGCCGTCGCCGTAGGCGAGGCAGCGGCCGCGATGCCAGTAGACGATTTGCTCGATCCCGTCGAAGTACTTGTAGAACTCCCAGGAGAGGCGCGACTTGCCGATGCCGGCGATGCCGGTGACCGAGACGAGCTGTGCACGCCTCTCGTCTGCGGTCGTGTGGAACAGCTCCTTGATCTGACGAAGCTCACGGTCGCGGCCGACGAACGGCGCCTCGAGCCCCTGCGACTTCAGTGAGCCCAGGCGACCGGAGACGACACGCAGCGCGCGCCAGAGCGGCGTCTCGCCTTCCTTGCCCTTGAGCTCGAACGGGCCTGCATCTTCGAAGACGATCGTCTGCTCGGCGGCGCGGCGCGTCGCCTCGCCGACGAAGACCGTCCCCGGCTCGGCGACCGACTGCACGCGCGACGCCGTGTTGACGAGGTCGCCGGCGACCATGCCCTGGCCGGTGGCGCCGAGCGTGACCGCCGCCTCGCCGGTGAGGACGCCGGCACGCGCCTTCAAATTCTCCGCGCCGAGCTCCTCGCCGAGCGCGCCGACGGCGGTGACGAGGTCGAGCGCGGCGCGCACCGCGCGCTCCGCATCGTCCTCGGTCGCGACCGGCGTCCCCCACACGGCCATCACCGCATCGCCGATGAACTTCTCGACGGTGCCGCCGTAGAGCTCGATCAACCGCCGGCAGGTGTCGAAGTAGCGCGAGAGGAGCTCACGCACCTCCTCGGCGTCACGCGACTCGGAGAGCGTGGTGAAACCGACCAGGTCGGCGAAGAGAACCGAGACGAGCCTCCGCTCCGCGGCCGGGGTCGCCGCCGGCGCCGAAGCGGGCGCCGCAGTCGCCAACGCCGTTCCGCAGTTCCCGCAGAAGCGCTGCCCGGGCGGGTTCGCGGCGCCGCAGCTCCCGCACGTCTGGGCGAGCGCGGTGCCGCACGAACCGCAGAACCGCTGCCCGGCAGGGTTCTCGGTGCCGCAGTTGGGACAGCTCACAGCACTCAGCCTAATCGGGCCGTCGCCTGCAGCCAATGCCCGAACGCCTCTATCTTGGTGGCCGTGAGGCTGGCGAATCCAATGCCGCAGCCGTGGCGCACGATCGTCGACTGGCTGGTGACGATCGTGCTGGCCGTGGTCTTCGTGCTCGCGTTCGAAGCCGAGGTCGCGAAGCCGTACCGGATCCCGTCCTCGTCGATGGAGCCGACGCTCCACTGCGCCAAACCGGGCACCTGGTGTGAAGGGACGTACAACGACCGCGTGATCGCAAACCGGCTCGCGTTCCGCTTCAGCAGCCCGAAGCGCGGGCAGATCATCGTCTTCAAGACGCCCGCCAAGGCGGCGCAGTGCGGGCCGGGCGACGGTGGCGCGACGTTCGTCAAGCGGCTGATCGGCCTGCCGGGCGATCGTGTCTCCGAGCGGAACGGCCAGGTCTACGTGAACGGCACGAGGCTCAACGAGCCGTACGTCGATCCTTCCCTCCGCGACGATGAGACCGCATCCTGGCCGCAGGTCCCCGCCGGCCGATATTTCTTCCTCGGCGACGACCGCGTGCACTCGTGCGACTCGCGCACATGGGGACCCGTCCCTCGCTCGAGCCTGATCGGCCCGGTGATCGCCACCTACTGGCCGCCGAACCGCATCGACTGGTTCGGCTAGTCATCTAAGCTCGCCAGAATGGCGCGCTTCCGGCTTCGCTCGCGGTCACAGGTCGTCGAGCGGTGTCAGGCGTTGCGGGACGAGGTCACACGAGCACTCGCGCAGCTGCCGTCACGCGAGCCAGCCGTCGTCGACGGGATCTGGCAGGGCGAGGCGCTCGGCACGCTCCTGTGGTCGCTTCACCTTCTCGAGCTGCCGCCGTACGACCGGCCGTTCGACACCGACGAGGTCGTGGAGGCGAACCCGGCCGCAGGCGAGCTGCGCGACGCGGACGAGCTCGAGCTCGAGCGGGACGCGGCCCGCCTCTGGCATTGGCGCGCGCGGACGAGCGAGCTGCAGGCGTCCGGTGCGCTCGAGCTTCCCGCGCGGTACTCGAGCTTCGACCAGCTGATCGCCGCCACCGCGATGCGCGGGCACGACGACGGGCTGCTGCCGGTCCCGATCCGCGGCGACTTCCGCGCCTACGGCAAGGTCTACCGCCACTTGACGCCCGAGCAGCAGGCCGAGGCGCACTCGATCGCGGTCGAGCGCCACCATGCGCTGAACTGGCTCGCGGGGGAAGGCACGAGCTGGGCCGACGTGCCGCTCGACACTTGATATCGAGTTCTCTATTCTCTCACTCGTGAAGAACCTCCGCGCCTACGCCGACCTCATCGTCCGCGTCGGGACGAACCTCCAGTCGGGGCAGACGCTCCTCATCAACGCGCTGCTCGACCACGCGCCGCTCGTGCGCGAGCTGACGGAGGCCGGCTACCGGACTGGGGCGCGGTTCGTGGACGTCGCGTACGTCGACATGCACGTTCGCCACTCGTTCATCGAGCACGCGGCCGAGGAGGACTTGACCTACACCCAGGCGTGGACGCTGGCGCGCGCGTCGTCGCTCGACGGCAATGCGCTCATCATGATCGCCGGCGACCCGGAGCCGAGGCTGCTCGCCGACCTCGATCCGAGCCGCGTCGGCAAGACGCGGGCGATCAAGGCGCTCGAGGCACAGCTCGCGTCACAGAACGGACGCACCGTGAACTGGGCGATCGCCGCCTACCCGACCGCCGGCCAGGCACAGCAGATGTTCGGCGAGCCGGACGTCGAGCGGCTGTGGACGGCGTACCAGACCGCGGTGCGCCTCGACCAGCCCGATCCCGTCGCCGCGTGGCGCGCGCACAGCGAGAAGCTCATCGCCCGCAGCAAGCAGCTCGACGACCACGCCTTCGACGCGATCCACTTCAGCGGGCCGGGCACCGACCTGACGGTCGGGCTCCTTCCCGGAGCACGCTGGATGGGCGGCGGCGGTGAGACGGTCGACGGCATCTTCCACGTCGCGAACATCCCGACCGAGGAGGTCTTCACCGCCCCGGACTGGCGCCGCACCGAGGGAACGGTGCGCTCCACCCGGCCGCTCGCGCTCGCCGGCATGATCGTCGAAGGGCTCGAGATGCGCTTCGAGGCCGGGAAAGCCGTCGAGGTGAAGGCGTCGGTCGGCGCCGACACCGTCACCGCGCAGATGGACAGCGACGACTTCGGGCGCGTGCTCGGCGAGATCGCGCTGGTCGACGGCGAGTCCGCCGTCGGCAAGACAGGCCTGACCTTCTTCGACACGTTGTTCGACGAGAACGCGGCGTGCCACATCGCGTACGGTGCGGCGGTGACGTTCGGCCTCGACGGGCTCGACGGGTTGTCGCCCGACGACCTGCGTGCGCGGGGAGTCAACGTCTCCAACGTGCACACCGACTTCATGATCGGCGGTCCGGAGGTGGCCGTCGACGGAATCACCAAGGACGGCGCCGCCGTCCCGATCCTCCGGGAGGACGTATGGCAGCTGTAGCTCCGGCGGTCGACCAGCGGCTCGAGGCGTACGCAGACCTCGCGGTGCGCGTCGGCGCGAACGTACAGGAAGGCCAGACGGTCTTTCTCAACACCCAGATCGAACACGCGCCGCTCGCCCGCGCGCTGACCCGTGCGGCGTATCGCGCCGGCGCGCGGTACGTCGACGTTCGCTTTCGCGACGACCACGTCCGCCATGCGCTGATCGAGCTCGGTCCCGACGAGGCGCTCACGCACTCGCCCGAGTGGATGAAAGCGCTCTATCGCGCGATGGAAGGGCAGGCCCTGCTCTGGACGACCGGCGATCCAGAGCCGGAGCTGATGAGCGACCTCGACGGCGAACGCGTCGGTCGTGCCCGCATGCCCGAGGTCATCGAGATCCACCGGGCGCAGATGATCGAGCGATCGCTCAACTGGTCGGGCGTCGCGTACCCCAGCGAGGGCTGGGCGCAGCAGATCTACGGCGGGCCGGATGTGGAGCGGCTCTGGGAGGCGGTCGCGTTCTGCACGCGCCTCGACGAGGCCGACCCGGTGCAGGCGTGGCGCGACCACATGGCTCGGCTCGAAGGGCGCGCGAAGACGCTCAACGAGCTCGGCCTCGACGCGATCCACTACACCGGGCCGGGAACCGACCTCACCGTCGGCCTGAACGGCAACGCGCGGTGGATGTCGGCGCTCTTCCGGACGCGCGATGGGCTCGAGTATGTCCCGAACATGCCGACCGAAGAGGTGTTCACCACCCCGGACTACCGCCGCGCCGAGGGAACGATCCGATCCACCCGCCCACTCGTGCTCGAGGGCGACATCATCGAAGGCCTCCAGCTGACGGTGCAGAACGGAAAGATCGTCGACGTTCAGGCCGACAAGGGTGCAGGCATCGTGCGCGGCCAGCTGGAGGTCGACGATCGCGCCTCCTACTTCGGCGAGCTCGCGCTCGTCGACGGCACCTCGCGCGTGGGACAGACGCACACCACGTTCTTCGACACGCTCTACGACGAGAACGCGACCTGCCACATCGCGTACGGCTTCGGCGTCCCGGAGGTGTTCGACGGCGATCCGGGTGACGGCATGAACATCTCCGCGGTTCACACGGACTTCATGGTCGGCGGCCCCGAGCTCGCCGTCGATGGGATCACGAAGGACGGCGCAACCATCCCGATCCTGCGCGAGGACGTGTGGCAGCTGCACTAGAGAGGATCGATCGCTACGCCGAGCTGATCGTCCATATCGGCGCGAACGTTCAACCGGGGCAGGCGGTCGAGGTGACTGCCCGGATCGAGCACGTGCACGTCGCGCGTGCCGTCGCGCGGGCGTCCTACCGCGCCGGCGCTGCCTACGTCGACGTGCTGTACTCGGACCAGCATGTCCGGCGGGCGATGATCGAGCACGCTGCCGACGACGTGCTCTCGTGGACGCCGCCCTGGCTCCTGCAACGGGCAAAGCACTTCGGCGAGGAGAACGCCGCAATCGTCGCGCTGGTAGGAGATGCGGAACCGGAACTGCTCGCCGACCTGCCGGGCGACCGCGTCGGCAAGGCCCGGATGAAGGAACTCGGCGAAGAGATAGCGCAGCAGACGAACGAGGGGCTCAACAACTGGGTCGTCGCCGGGGTTCCGAGCGACGGCTGGGCGAGCCAGCTCTTCGGCACGCCGGACGTCGACGCTCTCTGGGAGCTCGTCGCGTTCTGCGTACGGCTCGACGAGAACGATCCGGTAGCCGCCTGGCGCGCGCACGTGCAGAAGCTGGGTGCCCGCGCCGAGCTGCTCAACGACATGCGGATCGACTCGCTGCGCTATCGCGGGCCGGGCACCGACCTGACCGTCGGGCTGCTGCCCGAGTCACGCTGGCAAGGCTGTGAGTCGACCAACGTGACCGGCATCAACTATGTCGCGAACATGCCGACCGAAGAGGTCTTCACCACTCCTGACTGCCGCCGCACCGAGGGGACCGTTCGTTCGACCCAGCCGCTCGTGCTCGGGGGACAGATCGTGAAGGGACTCGAGGTGCGCTTCGAGCACGGCCGGATCGTCGAGGTTCGCGCCGAGGAAGGCGCGGGCGTGATCGAGGGCGAGCTCGCCAGCGACGAGAACGCGGCGCTGCTCGGCGAGGTCGCGCTCGTCGACGGCACGTCGCGGGTGGGTCAGACGGGCCGCGTGTTCTACGAGACGTTGTTCGACGAGAACGCGTCGTGCCACGTCGCATACGGCAGTGCGTATGCGGAAGCGGTCGAAGGTGGCGTGATCGACGGCGTGAACGTCTCGAGCGTGCACACCGACTTCATGATCGGCGGCACGGACGTCGAGGTCGACGCGGTGCTCCACGACGGGACCGTTGTCGCGTTGCTGCGCGACAACGTCTGGCAGCCGGACGCCTGACGCCCTTGGCGGCGGGCGTCCGGGTGTCAGACACCCTTGGTGTCTGACACCCGTTCGGCTCTAGCGAGCCTTACGCCTCGTCTTCGACCGGCGGCGCGTCGGGCGGGGCGCCCACGGCGAGTGCCTCGGGCGGCGCCGGCGGGACGACCGTGATGTCGACCTCTTCGTCCGACTGGCGCGCAACCAGGATCGTCGAGCCCGGCTCGAGCTGGCGGCCGAGGACGAAGTCCGCGAGCGGATCCTCGATGTAGCGCTGAATCGCGCGGCGCAGCGGCCGGGCGCCCATCGTCGGGTCCCACCCCTTCTCGACGAGCAGGTCCTTCGCCTCGTCGGTCAGCTCGATCGTCACCTCGTGCTCGGCCATCTGCACGCGCAGGCGGTTCATGAGCAGGTCGACGATTTGCAGGATCTCGTCCTTCGCCAGCTTCGGGAACACGATGATCTCGTCGATGCGGTTCAGGAGCTCGGGGCGGAACGCCTTCTTCAGGTCGCCCATCACCCGCGTCTTCATGTCGTCGTAGGAGAGCCCGTCCTCGCTCGACATGTTGAAGCCGAGCGAGACGTTCTTCGAGATCGACGCCGAGCCGATGTTCGACGTCATGATCACGATCACGTTCCGGAAGTCGACCTTCCGGCCCTGTGAGTCGGTGAGCTTCCCGTCCTCGAGGATCTGCAGCAGGATGTTGAACACGTCCGGATGCGCCTTCTCGATCTCGTCGAAGAGCACGACCGAGTACGGCTTGCGGCGCACGGCCTCGGTGAGCTGGCCGCCTTCGTCGTAGCCGATGTAGCCCGGAGGCGAGCCGACGAGCCGGGACACGGCGTGCTTCTCCATGTACTCCGACATGTCGATCTGGATCATCGCGTCCTCGTCGCCGAACAGGAACTCGGCGAGCGTGCGGGCGAGCTCGGTCTTCCCCACGCCCGACGGGCCGAGGAAGATGAACGAGCCGGTCGGCCGCTTCGG
>DASXDB010000033.1:0-4196 GCA_036490895.1 Gaiellaceae bacterium | reverse complement strand
CCGTTCCGCGGGTCCATCGCGACGATCGCGCCGCCGTCCGCGTACGCGCCTTCGGAGTTCGCATGCGCGAGCCTGATGCCGTCCCGCAACGCCTTCTCGGCCGCGCGCTGGAGGTTCGCGTCGAGCGTCAGGCGCAGGGTCTCACCCGGCGTCGACTGCTGGATCGGGACGGCAGCCGTCTTCGGGCGCCCACGCGAGTCGACCGTGAGCTGCGCCGTCCCGTCCTTCCCACGGAGGTAGGTGTCGTAGGTCCGCTCGATGCCTGACTGCCCGATCGAGTCGCTCGCGAGGTAGCCCTTCTTCTTGAGCGCCTTGTAGTCCTCGGGCGAGATCTGGCCGACGTAGCCGAGCACTTGCGCCGCGAGCGACTGGTACGGGTACTTGCGCAGGTAGCTCGGCGGTAGCCGGACGCCCGGGAACTGATCCTGGTGCTCGAGCAGGTAGAAGATCTGCTGCCGCTTTATCCCGCGCTGCACGACGACCGGCGTGAGCGGGTCGTCACGATGCTTGGCGAGCGCCGCGACGATGTCCTTCGTCGGCACGCCGGTCACGACGGCCAGCCGCCGCAGCTCGGCGAGCTCCGCCGGCCACGTCTTCGGCAAGTCGCTCGGCCACAGCTCGACACGCGTTCCGGGCGTGTTCGTGACGAGCACGCGACCGTTGCGGTCGAGAATCGCGCCACGCGGCGCCTCGAGCCGCAACGTCCGCACGCGGTTGTCGTTCGCCTGTGCGAGGTAGCGCTCTCCGGAGAGCACCTGCAGCGCCCACAGCCGAAGGAAGAGGACCGCGAAGAGCGCGAGCGCGAGAAAGCCGAGGACGGCGAGGCGCAGCGCGAGCTGCGGTGTCAGCCGGTACGGCTCGGCAACGCGCGGGTCGCCGGGGAGGAAGCGGCGGCTCGGCGTGACGCGCTCAGCCAAGCAGACGCACCTCGCGGATGCGGTCGCCGAGCTCGAGCGGCGGGAACAGACGCCTGATCAGCGCGTACACGGGCAGCGTGAGAATCAGATTGAGCACCAGCGCGCCGGGCACGCCGTGGGCAACGAGCCCGGCCGGCGCAGGCTCGCCGAGCATGAATTGCAGGACGAGCTGACCGAAGAGGTAGAGCGCGGTGACGACGGCGACCGACACGTAGGGCGCGTGAAACCGGTCGCGCGCCGTCGTCTCGCCGTACCGCCCGATCCAGAAGCCGCCGAGCGTCAGCAGCAGCGAGGTGATGCCGAGAGTCCCCAGCGTCCCAGTGTCGAGCAGGAAGCCGGTCATGAAGCCGGCGACGGCGCCGAAGATCGAGCCGCGCAGCAGGGCGATCGACAGCAGCGCCACGAGGACGATGCTCGCTGTGCGGAACAGCCGGTACTCCGTGAGGACGGACAGCTGCAGGAGGACGGCGACGAAGAGGACGAGCGCGGCCTTCACACCGTCCATCACTGCCCCTTCTTGGGCACGAGGACGACGACGTTCTGAATCGAGGAGAAGTCGACGAGCGGCTTCAGCTGGATGTTCTGGAACAGCGTCGTGTCACTCGCCGACCGGCTCGCAACGGTGCCGATCGGGATGCCCCGCGGGAACTTCGACTCCAGCGGCCCGGTGCCGAGCGAGCCGGCCGTGACGATCGTGTCCCCGACGCGCACGACGGGGATCTTCGGCACGCGGTCGAGGATCAGCACGTCGCTCGAGCCGCCGCCGCGACGCACCGCGCCGATCACGCTCGGGTTCGTCACGTCGGTCGCGGTCACCGCGCTCTCGCTGTCGGTGAGAAGTGTGACGCGTGACTCATGCGAGAAGACACGGTCGACGGTGCCGACAAGTGCGCCGCTTCCGTCCGGGCCGCCGAGCGGCTCGACGACGACGCTGCCCGTCTGCACCCCGTTCGACGTGCCGGCGCCGATGACGACGCTCTCGTCGACGGCGCCCTGCGAGTTCGCCACGACGGTCGTGTGGACCTTGTCGAAGTCTGCGATCGACGGCGGTCCGACGAAGTTGAGCGCCTTCCTGAGCTGGACGTTCTCCTGGAGCGCGCCCTCGTCGAGGATCAGCTGCCGCCGGAGCGCCTCGTTCTGTCCGCGCAGCTTCTCGTTCTCGTTCTTCGCGTCGACGAGCCCGCGGAACCAGCCGATCGTGTCGGCGAAGGGACGTGCGATCCGGTCGGCCGCGACCTCGAACGGGCGCAGCACGGTCGCCCCGGTCCCCTGGACGCCGTCGAGTGCCGACGAGCGGAACGAGACCGTGATCAGGACGAGCGAGGCCAGCACGAGGAGCCCCACAACGATCCGGCGCTTGAGAGCGCTGGAGCGAGACGAGGGGAACCCGGAGGGGGCGGCGCGCTGGACGGACGAGCCCAGGACCGCGAGGCGGACGGTCCGGTTGCGTGGCACGAAGGCAACAGCGTAGCTGGGCTACGAGACCGATAGGTTGAGCGTGACCATTGTCTCGATCGCGCTCGGCCTGAAACCGAGGCGCTCGTTGACGCGGCGCATCGCCCCGTTCTCCTCGGCATTCGACGTGGTGACGACCGTGACCTCGGGGTGGTCATCGCGCAGGCGACGGAGCGATTCGAGCTTGACGGCCCGTGCGAGGCCGTGCCCGCGGTGGGCGGCGACGGTGCCCGTGTCGTCCGTGAAGCCAAGCGTGGAGCCATGCGAGACACGCAGCTCGGTGAATGCCCCGATCGCTCCGCCGGCCCGGATCGCGACCGTCACCCGCATCTCCCGGTTCCGGAGGGCGAGGGACTCCTCCGACGCACGGACGACTGTCGCCGTCCACGTCGGAAACTCGAGGTCGCCGGAGGTGGGCGCGTCGTCCATCGCGGCGCGGGCTGTGACGAATGCCGCGAGGTGCTCGTCCGGCACGCGCCTGAGCCACGTCTGAAGCTCCCACCCGTCCGGCGGTTCCGGCACCGGGAGATCTGCGCGCTCGAGATCGAGCAGCCCGCGCACGATTCGCTGACCGTCCGTGAACCCGAACCGGGCGGCGAACGCGGCTCCGGCGGGCGTCGAGTGGTGGCTGTGCAGTGACCGCACCTCGAGCTCGCGTGCGCGTGCGAGCACACGATCGAGCAGCGCGGCGGCGATGCCCTGCCGGCGCAGCGACGGGAACACGTTGATGTTGACGAACGCCGCAGCCGGCCCGTGCACGTACAGCCCCGCGAATCCGCCGTCTGCCAGCCAGTGGCAGCTCGTGTGACTCGTCGGCTGATGCCGGTAGAACGCGATCGCCTCGGCGGTGGAGCGCAGCGGCTCGCCCGGCAGCAACTCGGGCCAGCAGGCGTGCTCGATCGCAGCGACCTGCGACAACACCTCGTCCGACGCGGCGCGGGCGTCGATCTCATCGACGCGGATGCCCACGACCTACCTCGAGCGGCCGTTGCGCCCGCGGGCGCGTGCGCTGCGGTGAATCGCGTCGAACTCTTCGAGACTGCGGCCGGAGCCGACCGCGACGCACGTGAGCGGCGACTCGGCGAGGTGCACCGGCATGTGGGTCTCGTGCCGGAGGCGCTCGTCGAGGCCCTGCAAGAGCGCGCCGCCGCCGGCGAGCACGATGCCGCGATCCATGATGTCCGCAGCCAGCTCGGGCGGCGTCTTGTCGAGTGTCGACTTGATCGCGTCGATGATCTGGTTGACCGGCTCCTCGAGCGCGTGACGCACCTCTTCGCTCGAGAGGATCACCGTCTTCGGCAAGCCGGTGAGCATGTCTCGGCCGCGAACCTCCGCCTGCACCTCTTCCTTCATGGCGTACGCGGAGCCGACCTCGAGCTTGATCTCCTCGGCGGTCTGCTGCCCGATGAGCAGCTTGTACTCGCGCTTGATGTGATTGATGATCGCCTCGTCCATCTCGTCGCCGCCGACGCGCAGCGATTGCGAGACGACGATCCCGCCGAGTGAGATGACCGCGACCTCGGTGGTGCCGCCGCCGATGTCGACGATCATGTTTCCCGTCGGCTCCGCCACCGGCAGCCCGGCGCCGATCGCCGCGGCCATCGGCTCCTCGATCAGGTACGCCTTGCGGGCGCCGGCGTTGAGCGTCGCCTCCTCGACCGCGCGCTTCTCGACGCCCGTGACGCCGGACGGGACGCACACGACGACGCGCGGATGCGCGAACCGATGCTGGTGCACCTTCATGATGAAGTGCCGCAGCATTTGCTCGGTCACGTCGAAGTCGGCGATGACGCCGTCCTTCAGCGGACGGATCGCGCTGATCGT
>DASXDB010000032.1:0-1971 GCA_036490895.1 Gaiellaceae bacterium | reverse complement strand
TTTGCTGTCGAACGCCCAACCGATCGTGATCGGCGACGCCTTGTGCGTCGACGTACGAGCGGCGGCTGTCGCTGCGAGCGCAACGAGCGCGATCGCGGCGACGGCAACAACGAGCCCCACACGGGACCGTCTCCTCATGTCTTCTCCTCCACTCCTTGGGGGGTCAGGTGCGCGGACCAGCAACGCCCGAACGCCGCGCGTGCGCGTGCGAGCGTCTCCTCCGGCGGCGCCGCCCAGTACGAGTCTGGGTACTCGTTGCCGAACGTGCCGTCGTCGGAGAAGATCTCGATGTCGTACAGGCCGTCCCACCCTGCGGCGTCGAGCGCGCGCAGGATGTCGGGGACGTTCGCGCAGCCGTCGCCCGGCAGGGCGCGGTCCGCCCAGCCGCGCGTCGGGTCGCGGGTGTCGCAGATGTGCACGCCCGCGAAGCGGTCGACCTCCACCGCGATGTCGTCGTAGAGGCTCGGCGTGTTCCAGAGGTGCCACACGTCGAACTGGATCCCGAGCGCCGGTGAGTCGCCCGCGTCCTCGATCAGCTCGACCGCCTCCGGAATCGACGATGCGATCGACCACAGCCCGCCGCTCTCGCGCTGATACGGCTCGAGCCCGATCCTCATGCCCAGCCGCTCGGCCTCGTGCGCGATCGTGCGGAGCCCGTCGACGACGACGCTGCGCACCTCGTCGGCGTCGCGGCCCTCGCCGGTCCCGGTCAGGCAGACGACGCCGCTCGGGCGGAACGGCGCGAGCCGCTCGAGGCTCGAGCAGAACGCGTCGATCCGCTCGGCCGGGTCTTCGGGCCCACCAAGCAGGGGCAGCGGCAGGATCGACGGAAACAAGGGTACCGCGGCGGCGGACTCGAGGCCGCTCGCCTCGAACACGTCGAGCGCCTCGGCGTCGCCGCCGTCCGGGATCTTCGACTCCCAGACGCCGATGCCGTCGAACCCTGCCGCCGCGTACCGGCGAAGATCGTCGGCGAAGCTCGACCCGACCGTGGTGATCTGCGAGACCGAGACGCGCGGCTCCACGCCCACGATCCTCTCATGACGTTTGACATCTGATCAAGGGTTGTGGGACGGTCACGTCTCAGATGGCACGAGTCGGGGCACCGAAGGGGCCGATGCGGCACCGGACGATGGCGGAATACGCGCTGGAGCAGCTGCGCGAGGCGATCATCATGGGAGAGCTGCCGGCCGGGACGCCGCTGCGTCTCGACGAGCTCGCCCGGTCGCTCGGGATGTCGATCTCCCCGATTCGCGAGGCGGTGCGCCAGCTGGAGGCGCTCGGGCTCGCGAAGCACGTGCCGCACCAGGGAGCGCGTGTCCTCGACTTCGACGTCGAGGAGCTCCGGGACCTGTTCGAGATCCGACTCGCGCTCGAGGCGCTGGCGGTCCGGCGCGCGGCGGAGCGGTTCACCGACGCGAACGCCGAGGCGGCGACCGGACAGCTCGAACGCTTCGACGCCGCGGCGTCGCTCGACGACGTCCGGGAGTCGATGCGGGCGCACACGGACTTCCACTTCACGCTCTACGACGCATCGCTGTCGCCGTGGCTCGTGGCATTGATCCGGCCGGCGTGGGACCGCTCGGAGCGGTTCCGTCCCGCGCTGCTGACGTCGAAGGACGGCCCGCAGGAGCGCCACCGCGCGTACGACCAGGCGCTCCTCGATGCGTGCATCGCCCACGACCCGGAGGCCGCGGCGAAGGCGCTGCACGAACACCTCGAGCTCGCGAGCGTGATCTTCGAGCACGAGCTCGGCGGTCGCGGGATCTTCGACTCGTAGCGTCCGGCTAGACGCGCTCGTATCTGGCCACGGTGAACGCGGCTAGCACAGGCACGTTCAGCATGAAGAGCACGAGCATGAGCGTCAGGATCACGAGTTGCGTGCCGCGCGTGTCGTCGTAGACGAACGCGTACTCGATCATCCCCGCGATCACCGCGTAGGCGACCAGGAACCATCCCGCGACCTGCTTG
>DASXDB010000031.1:0-5734 GCA_036490895.1 Gaiellaceae bacterium | reverse complement strand
CTGGCCGGGCGTCGGCACGACCGGGTGCGGCATGCACTTCGTGAACGCCACGTCGAACTCGTTCGGCAACGGGATCTTCGACGGGTGGTCGATCGTCACCGGTCACGAGTACTCGGAGGCGGTCACCGACCCGGACAACATCGCGTCGTGGCAGGACGGGTGGCTCGACGCGCAGGGCAGCGAGAACGGCGACAAGTGCGCCTGGGCTGCGAACACGTCGAACATCACGCTCGGCAGCCACCAGTTCGCAGTGCAGCCCATGTGGAGCAACGAGGCCTTCGACGCAACCGGCAACGGCTGCGTCCTCGGCAGGTAAGGGAGACGACCATGCGCAACGCTTTCCGGGCAGCCGGGCTGCTCGCGGTGA
The DNA here is from genome assembly GCA_036490895.1 of Gaiellaceae bacterium. Taxonomy (GTDB): domain Bacteria; phylum Actinomycetota; class Thermoleophilia; order Gaiellales; family Gaiellaceae; genus PALSA-600. Next base: position 5,367 of record DASXDB010000031.1, on the reverse strand, counting down.
CGGCCGCCCTCATCTCGGGCGTCGCGATCGCCGCGGCCGGACCGTCCGCCACGATCACGAGCCCGACGGCGGGCCAGAAGATCTCCGCCCGGCACACGTCGTACCTCGCGCTCGCCGGCACCGCGGCGTTCGCGACGCCGGCCGCGGCGACGACCCGCTTCTACCTGCGCCGCGACGGCTGCGGCACCTCGAGCGACAACCCGCACCTGAGCGTCACCTCCGGAACCGACGGCGGTGACGGCTGCGGGCTCGTCCTCACGATCGTCGGCGTCGGCGGCACGGCCGATCAAGGGGCGTTCGTCGACTACCCGTCGACGGACGGCATGCCGCTGACGTTCGACGCCTCGCAGCCGGTGACGGGCACGATCGACCTCCAGAGCTTCGGGATCACCGATCCGCTCGCTGCAGGCGTCGGCCTCGTGACCGTCAGCGTCTCGCTCGAGGCGCTCTACCAGGGGAACGGCGTCTCCGTGGGCTCGGACTCCGAGAGCGTGCCCGTCACGCCGACGCAGACCGAGTATCCGGTTGCGTTCACGATCCACCCGAACGGCGCGCTCGACCGGGCCGATCTCTCGGGGCTCGATCTGCGCGTGCACGTCGAAGGGCCGTACGCGTTCAGCGGCTTCATCGGCAACTCCGGCAAGTCGTTCACCGACGTGCCGGCCTGGTCGGCCAGCTTCGGGCAGGGCGTCGACGTGTCCGTCGACGACCCGACGTTCGCGAACGCAGTCCCGGCGCGGCTCGCGGGCGCGACCTGGAGCGTCGCCGTGCCGACGCCCGCAGTCGGGTCGCACACCGTGTACGCACGGGCGACGCAGGGATTCGACACCGGTGCAACTGCAACCCGGTCGTTCACCGTCACGAAGTGAGAGGAGCGGAGATGAAGTTCGGAGCAGTGGTACTCACGGTCGTCGCCCTTCTCCTCGCGGTCGGGACCGGCGCGTCGGCCGACACGATCCTGCACAAGCCGATCTACATGCCGGACACGACGCACGTCGGCGCGGCGGCGCTGCAGCCGCCGCCGGTGTGCTGCGCCCCGGCCGGGCCGCCGGTCGCGGGCGAGCCGGCGCCTGTCAACATGGCGTACTTCGGCGGCCACGTGCAGGTGACGCCGAAGATCTACCTCGTGTTCTGGGGTTGGGGCGAGCCCGGTGCGTTCGACCACACGACACCCGGCATGCCCGCCGACGACCCGGACGGCGCGGCCGCGCGGATGACCGCGTTCGTCAAGGCGATGGGCGGCACGGCCTGGGCCGGCAGCCAAACGCAGTACTACGAGACGGTCAACGGCCAGAACATCAACATCCAGGACCCGACGAACGTGTTCGGCGGCGTCTGGTACGACGACACGAACCCGATCCACGACAACGTGAGCGGCCTCGAGCTCGCGCTGGAAGCACAACGAGCGGTCGCACATTTCGGGATCACCGACCTCGACAACTCGCAGGTCGTCGTCGCGCAGCCGCAGAAGTTCAACGAAGCAGGCTTCAACAGCGGAGCCGGGTACTGCGCGTGGCACGACTACACGCAGCCGCAGTACTACCCCGGCGTGCAGCCCGGGATCTCGTTCACGAACATGCCGTACGTCCTGAACAGCGGCTCCAGCTGCGGCCAGAACTCGGTCAACACCGGCTTCTACGCGGGCCGGCTCGACGGCTTCACGATCGTGATGGGTCACGAGATCGAAGAGACGATCACCGACCCGGGCGCCGAGGACGTGATCAACGGGGTGAACCTCGGCGGCTGGTACGACTACGCCGCGTACGAGAACGGCGACAAGTGCGCGTGGGTCGGTTACACCGAAGGCGTTGCGCCTCCGTCGACCGTCCCCGGCGGCCTGAACGACATCACCGGCAACGACGGCAAGCAGTACCCGGTGCAAAGCCTCTGGAGCAACGGCTCCGCAGGCGGCGCAGGCTGGTGCGCCGGCGCCGGCGACGACCTTCCGGTCACCGGCTGAGGTACACCTGTGCCTGGTTCCCCGCGGGGGACCAGGCACAACCCTTCATCGCCTAGGCCGCGTCCGTGATCTCCGCTCCGAGGCCGAGGAGCGGACCGCCGGTGCTCACCGCCGGGCTCGTCGTCAGGAAGAGGATGACGCCGTCGCGCGACGCGTGCAGCTCCTCGACGACGTCGCCGTACAGCGTCCGCAGCGTGCCGAGCAGCTGCCCCTCGGCGACCTCCTCGCCGGCGGCGACCGTCGGCTGCCACCACCCATCCTGCGACGCGCGTGACCAGACGAACTTGCCGACCACGCGCGAACGCGGCGAATCGACGTCGCCCGGGAGCATCTCGAGCCGGCGGAGCACGTTGCGCACGCCCTCGACCAGCATGGTCGTCGCCGCATCCTCGAGCTGTCCGCACCCGCCCGCCTCGGCGATCACGGCGGGGATTCCCGCGTGCGCCGCGGCGCTCGAGGTCATGCCGCCGAGCCCGCTGTCGTCGAGCTCCTGCCGCACGACGTACGGCAGGCCGAACGCAAGTGCGATCGCGTGCGCACGCTCGTCGTTCGGCGATGAGTCGTAGATCGCAAACGGCTCCAGCGCCTCGACCAGGTCGCCTCCGTGGAGGTCGAGGAGGACGTCGGCGGGCTCGATGATGTGGTCGAAGATCGAGCGTGCGAGCGCGTCGGTGTACGAGCCCTCGTAGGTGCCGGGGAAGCTGCGGTTCAGGTTCTTGCCGTCGGCGGGCACGACGAACGGCGACCGCTGACGGAACGACTCCATGCTCACGATCGGCACCGCGGTGATCGACCCGGCGAGCGCGCTCGTGTCGAGCTCGGCCATGAAGCGGTTCACGGCGGCGATCGAGGAGTACTCGCAGCCGTGAATGCCGCCGATCAACGCGACATGAGGCCCGTCCGACGAGCCGCGCGCCTCGTAGGCCGGATGCTCGAGCTCACGCAGGCGCGGATCCGGGAAGACGATGGTGCGGCGCTCGAGCATGCCCTGACCATAATCGACCGATGAGCGAACGTCGTACGAGCTCGGTCGAGCTGCTGTGGGACCTCGTCTTCGTGTTCGCGGTGACGCAGGTCACGACGCTGATCGTGAACGACCTGACGTGGCCCGGTTTCGGGCACGGCCTGCTGGTGCTGGCGCTCGTCTGGTGGGCGTGGTCGGCGTTCGTGTGGGCAGCGAACGCAGAGGAAGAGGAGTCACGCGCCCTGCACGCGATCCTGCTCGCGGGCATGCTGCTCGTGTTCGTCGCGGGTCTTGCGCTCCCGTCGGCCTTCTCGGGCAAGGCCACGCTCTTCGCCGTCTGCTACACGGCGGTGCGGCTCTTGCACCTCGGCATGTACGCGCACGCGGCGCGGGCGGGCAACGCGTCGTGGTCGGCGATCAACTCGTTCGCGTTCACCGTGGTGCTCGGGATGACGCTGATCGCCGTGGGCTCGTTCCTGCCCCAGGGCTGGCAGGTCACGACGTGGACGGCCGCGCTGCTGATCGACTACGCCGGCCCGGCGTGGCTGACGCGTGAGCGTCTACGGGGGCTGCAGCAGGTGGCGGTCGCGCACTTCGCCGAGCGCTACGGCCTGTTCGTGATCATCTCCCTCGGCGAGTCGATCGTCGCGATCGGGCTCGGCTCGGACGCCCACACGATCACTGCGCGGCTCGTCATCACGGCTGGGCTCGGGCTCGTGACGACGGTCGGTCTCTGGTGGACGTACTTCGACCGCTTCGCAGCCGTCGCCGAAGAGCGGCTACGAGAGCACGACGACACCGTGCTGGCGGCCGCCGACAGCTACAGCTATCTCCACCTCGCGATCGTCGCGGGGATCATCGTCTTCGCGGTCGGGATGAAGGTCGCGATCCACGACGTTACGAGCGACCTGACCGACGCCGGGAGGCTCGCGCTCTGCGGCGGGCTCGCAATCTACTTCGCTGGAAACGCAGCCTTCCGGCTGCGGCTCGTCGGCGCCGTCGCGAACGCACAGCTCGCCGGCGTACTCGGCATGGCCGCGGTGTTCGCGTTCGCCGGCGGGGTGTCGACGGTCGCGGTGATCGGGCTGGCCACTGCCGTCGTCATCGGCGTCTGCGTGCTCGAGACGCCGGAGCGCTAGGTATCGCGGCGGACGAGCAGCACTGCGGCGACGACGATCGCGGCGGCGCAGTACCCGAAGAAGAGCAGCGCGCCCGGACCGGGCGACAACGAGCCCGAGTCGTGCGTCAGCTGGAAGACGGCCCGCGCCGCCGAGTCGGGCAGCCACGGGCTGACTGCCTGGTTCCAGCTCGACGGCAGGATGTTGAGAAGCGGCGGAATGACGAAGAAGATCGCCGCGAACACCGAGATTCCGCCCGCGGTGTTGCGGACGATCGCACCGAGCGCCATCGCGAAGACCCCGATCAGCACGAGATAGACGGCGCCGCCGATCACCGTACGCGCGACGCCTGGGTCGGAGAGCGACGCATGCAGCGTCGGGTGGTTGTGCAGGATCGCCTGGCTCGCCCAGAACGCGATGAACACCGACGGCAGCGCGAGCAGGAACGTGAGCAGCGCGAAGACACCGAGCTTCGCCCACAGGACCGGCAGCCGCTTCGGAGTCGCAGTGAAGCTGGCGCGGATCATGCCCGTCGAGTACTCGGCAGTGATGGTCAGTACGGCGAGAACCGCGATCGGGAGTTGCGACAGGTTGACACCTGCGGTTGCGATCTCGAGCGGGTGACGGTTGGCGCGCTCGTGCGGGCTCATGCTGCCCCAGTGCGACGACGTCACGGCCGAGAACAGGATCGGCAGGCCGATCGTCAGCACGACTGCGACGAAGAGCGACCAGATCGTCGAGCGGACAGAGCGGATCTTCGTCCACTCGGAGAGCGCGACGCGAGGCTGGGTGACGCGCCCGGCCCGGGCGAGCTTCGGCAGCGCGGGGACGGCGGTCACGACGCCACCTCCTGAAGCTCCGCGGCGTATTCGAGGTCGCCGCGCGTCAACTCCATGAACGCCTCCTCGAGCGACGCCTGCTGCGGCGTGAGCTCGTGAAGCCGCAGGCCGCGCTCGGCTGCGATGTCCCCGATCTGCTCCGCGGTGAGCCCGCTCACTTCCAGCGCACCGCCGTCGACGACCGTGACCGCGACGTCCGGGCCGACGAGCAGCTCGCGTAGCTCGGTCGCCTGCGGCGACCGGACGCGCACGACGTTGCGCCCTGCGCCCTGGATGAACTCTCGAACCGGTACGTCTGCAATCAGCCGGCCGCGCCCGATCACGATCAGGTGGTCCGCGGTGAGCGCCATCTCGCTCATCAGGTGCGACGAGACGAACACGGTGCGGCCTTCCGCTGCGAGCCGCTTGAGCAGGTTCCGCATCCAGTGGATGCCCTCCGGGTCGAGGCCGTTGACCGGCTCGTCGAGCATGACGGTCGACGGATCG
>DASXDB010000030.1:0-9740 GCA_036490895.1 Gaiellaceae bacterium | reverse complement strand
GTACGTGTTCAGCGTCGTGTCGTCGATGTCGAACAGGATCGCCTTCGTGCCGGAGAACTTCTTCCCGTTCCCGCTCCCGGGCGGGTTGTTCAGGTACTTCTCGGCGTCGGAGACGAGGCCGGCCATCTCGTTGGCGTAGGCACCTGTCGCCGAGAACTGGTGCAGCTGGGTCGTGCCGGCAACCGGGTCGAGCTGGTTGGTCACCGTGTCGCCGTAGTAGGCCTTGATGGCTGTCTTGACCTGGTCGACGTTCTGGATCTGGTCCGCACTCGTCGGATTCGCAGGCGGCGCAGGCACGGAGCCGGACAGCGCTCCGGCGAAACCCGCCGCCACGAGGGCGACGACCACGGCAGCCCCGAGGATCGCTAGCACTTGACGCATGAAGGACACCTCTCTCCCATCGGTGTGACGAACTGCGGCGGGGAACCTACAACAGATCAGGGTCGACCACTGTTCGATCCGGCGGGCGAGCTCCTGGGACTGCGGAGTTGGGGGCGTGGGTAGTGTTGCCGCCATGGACTTCGAGCTCACCGACGAACAACGGCTGATCCAGGAGACCGTGCGCGCCTTCGTCGACGAACGCGTCCTTCCGGTCGCCGTGCAGAACGACATCGATCACAAGCTCGACATGGAGCTGATCGAGGGCATGGCCGAGCTCGGGATCCTCGGCATCGTAATCCCGGAGGAATACGGCGGCGCCGGGCTCGACTTCGTAGCCGAAGCGCTGTCCTGTGAGGAGATCGAGCGGGGCGAGGCGGCGTTCAGGACACTTATCTCCGTCCACGTCGGGCTCAACTCGCTGTCGCTCCTCAAGTACGCCAGCGAAGAACAGAAGCACCGCTGGCTCACGCCGCAAGCGAAGGGCGAGAAGCTCGCGTGCTTCGGCCTGACTGAGCCGGCGGCTGGGTCGGACGTCGCGTCGATGCGCTCGACCGCGCGCCGCGAAGGTGACACGTATGTGCTGAACGGTCAGAAGAACTGGATCTCCTACGCGTCGGTTGCAGACCACGCGCTCGTCTTCGCGAAGACGGATGCCTCAGCAGGTCACAAGGGGATCAGCGCGTTCGTCCTCGAAAAAGGGATGCGCGGCTTCACGACCGCGGACACCGAGCACAAGCTCGGCGTGTGGGCCGGCTCGACCGGCGAGCTCTTCTTCGAGAACGTCGAGGTTCCCGCCGAGAACCTGATCGGCGAAGAAGGCCAGGGATTCGAGATCGCGATGCACTCGCTCGACCAGGGCCGGTTCACGGTGGCCGCAGGCGCGTGTGGAGTCGTGCGCGCCTGCCTCGAACGGTCGGTCGAATACGCACGCGAGCGCGAGACGTTCGGTCAGGCGATCGGCAAGTACCAGTTCGTGCAGGACATGATCGCGACCATGGTGCTCGGGTACGAGACGTCGAAGCTGCTCGTCATGCAGGCGGCCTGGATGAAGAACCAAGGAAGGCGAAACACCCGCGAGACGTCACTTGCGAAGTGGCACGCGACCGAGTCGGCGTTCGAAGCGGCCCACCTCGCGATCCAGGTGTTCGGCTCGTACGGCTACTCGGCCGAGTACGGCATCGAGCGGTACTTCCGCAACGCGCGCGCCCCGATCATCTACGAGGGCACGACGCAGATTCACAAGATGATGCAGGCAGAGCATGCGCTGGGCTACCGGCGCCTGAACGGCCGCGGTGGCGACGCGTCGCCGATCTGCTCGTGGGCGCCGGCGCTGTCGCCGGTTCATGCCGGCGCCTGAGAGCGAGCCGGGCTGCGCGTTCTTGCGGGCTGCCGACCGGCGGCCGCACGGTCCTTGGCTGGGGCGGCCGACTCGGTGGAGAACGGAGTTACCGTTTCGGCGCAGTCACGACGCAAAGAATGCGTTCTGTAGCTGTACAGCTACAGCTGATGAGTCACCGGTTCCAAGTCGTCCTCACCGAGCAGCAGTATGCGTTCCTCGATCGGGAGGCTGACCGTTCGAGCGTGTCGATCGCCGAGCTCGTCCGCCGAGCGATCGACACCACGTACGGTCCCTACGACGGGGGACGGCGAGTGCACGTCATCTCGCACGACGTGGGCCGGCGAAGCGGCATCGCATTCGACGCGTAGCGGTCAGCCGCCGGCGACCCGACGCCGCTGCCACGGATACGCCTCGCTGCCGTAACCGGGCAGCGGCGCCGCGTCGGCGGCGAGCTCCACGACCTCGACCGGATCGCCGACGCGTGCAACGCCCGGCTCGGCCACCCAACAGTCGAGTGCGACTCGACCGTTGAACCCGCGCGCCACTCGCAACAGCACCGTCGGGTCCTGCTCGAGGGTGTCCGGATCGAAGGTCGTCATCACGCACCTCGAGCGACGGTTCCGAACGCCGATCAACGCTTCGCCGATCCGCAACCCATAGCCCGCCCACTCCAGCTCCGCATCGTCGGGCGCGCCAGCGACCAGCACGTTCGGGCGGAAACGACGATGGTCGTACCCGACGGCGCGTGCCATCGACTCAGTAAGCACCGTCAACGGGAGGACATCGAAGCGCTGACCGACGTCCTCGCCGTCGAACCGCACGAACTCTGCCCCCGGCTCCGTCACTGTGCGCACCCGCTCGAGCGACTCGGGCGCCGACCACGGCACTCCGTCGACGAGCGGCTCGCCGTCCGAGCCCAACGTCCCCGCCAGCCCGAGCAATCCGGGACGGAACCGTGACGTCGCGACACGCCCCGAAGACTCACGCACGTGGACGAGTCGATCGCCGAAGACACCGTCGATTCGGACCTCGGCCGCGTCGAGCCGCTCACCGCGCATCGACTTCACCGGATAGCGCCAGAGCTCCGACACGTGCACGCCCATCCCAACGAGCGGCACGCGCGAACGATTCCGCGCTTAGACCTCGCCCTCGAAGTAGTCGACCGCGTCGTCGAGCCGGAAGAGCTTCCCCGGCGGCCAGGCGCCCACCTTGTTCGAATCGGGATAGATCGTCGTGCCAGGATGCGACCGATTCGACCAGATGATGATCCGCGCCGGCTCGTCGCCGTGGTTCGTCAGCTTGTGTGCGCCGGGCTCGCCCGCGGGACAGAACACGCAGTCCCACGGCGCCAGCTCCCGCTCGCCGTCCGGCGTCCGCACAGTCGGCCGGCCGGTCAACACGACGATCCACTCCTCCTCGGTGCTCTCGTAGTGGTACGGGCACACGCTCTGGCCCGGCGGCAGCTCGAACACGTTGAACGCGATGCGCACGCCGCCGAGCTCGGGTGCGAGCTTCCGGTACCACGTGTGGTAGCCGTCGGGGTCGTCGTCGTCCAGCGTCAGCTCGAGGTCGAATAGGTTCACGGCTCGCGCTCCCAGTACTCCATCGAGAGATCGAGCGGCACGATCTGGAAGAAGCCGGGCCCCTCGATGTACACGGTGTTGCTGTCAGGCCGGACAGCCACGTACGCCCTGCCTTCGGTGCCGGCCGAGGCCATCATGAACCGCACCGGCGCCGAAGAGTCGTTCCACATCTGATGCGCGCCCTCCGGCCCGACCGGGAAGCAAACGATGTCGCCGGCCCGCAAGGTCGAGTTGCCGTCGGGCTGCCGCACCACAAGCTCACCCTCGATCACGAAGAGCCACTCCTCCTCGGAGAGCTCGTAGTGGTACGGCCAGGCCTTCTCGCCCGGCCGTAGCTCGTAGATCGCGAAGCCGGTCCGCGTGGCGCCGGCCGGCTCGCCCAAGAACAACCGCCGGAAGCGATGCCCGTCGTCGTCGCGTTCCGGGAGCTCGGCGTCACGCAGGTTGACGTTCACGCGGCCAATCCTGCCGAAGCAACCGCAACCACCGTCGCAATTGCCCGTTCGACGTCCTCCTCCTCGCCCGGCAGCTGGCCGAGCACCCAGCCCGTGAGGATCTCCTCGAGCGCCCCGTAGACGGCCCAGGCAGCGAGCGTCGGGTCGCAGTCCGGGCGAACCTCGCCGCGTGCCCGTGCGGCCTCGATCATCCGCGCTAGCCCACGGAAGACGCCGCCGATCTCGTCGACCGCCTCCCCCACGTGCGGCGACCGCGCGATCTCGCGGACGAGAACGCCGATCAGCTCAGGCGTCGCGAGCCATGAACCCAGGTAGATGCGGGCGAAGCGCCGCAGCTGCTCCGGAAATGGAGCGCCGGAGGCCTCGGTGCGCTCCGTCTCCGACGCGAGCAGCTGCCACGTGTCGCGAAAGATCGTCTCGAGCACCTCGTCCTTCGACCGGAAGTAGTGGTACAGAAGGCCGTGCGCGACGCCTGCCTCCTCGGCGATGTCGCCGACCCGCGCCGCGCGGAACCCCTTGCGCGCGAACACCCGCACCGCCGCGTCGAGGAGCTCCTGCCGCCGGTCGGCCATGGGGCGCGCAGCATAATCCGACCCCGATGCCCGCGCTCGACGGCACGACGGTCGTTGACTTCACGCGCCAGCTTCCCGGCCCGTTCGCGAGCCGCGAACTCCTCCGACGCGGGGCGCGCGTAATCAAGATCGAGCCGCCGGAGGGAGATACGACGCCGCCCGAGTGGTACCGCGCGCTGAACGACGGTAAGGAGATCCTGACCTGGGACGCGCACACCGAGCCGCTGCCGGGCGTCGTCGCGGAGGCGGACGTGGTGCTCGAAGGGTTCCGTCCCGGCGTCTTCGAACGCCTCGGCGTCGCGGTGGCGGACACGGCGATCCTCTGCTCGATCACCGGCTTCGGAGCAACCGGGCCGCGTGCGGGCGATGCCGGGCACGACCTCAACTACCTCGGCTACGCCGGCGTGCTGCACGATACGGCGCCGGCTGTTCCCCCGGTGCAGATCGCCGACCTCGCCGGCGGCGCGCAGCGAGCGGTGATCGAGATCCTGGCCGCGCTCCTCGAGCGCGAACGGATCGGGCGCGGCGCCCGCATCGTCGTCTCGATGACGCACCAAGCGCACGCGCTCGCGGCGCATCGTCTCGCAGGTGAGCCGCTGCCGCGCCTGCTCACCGGCGGCGCCGCGTGCTACCGGATCTACGAGACGGCCGAGGGGCGCCATCTCACGGTCGCCGCACTCGAGCCACGGTTCTGGCGCAACCTTTGCGAGCTGCTCGACCGGCCCGACTTCGTCGACCGCGCGTTCGAGCCCGAGCTGCCGGAGCTCGCGCAGCTGTTCCGATCGCGCACGCTCGACGAGTGGCGCGCAGCCCTCGAGGGCAAGGACACATGCGTGGGACCGGTGCTGACGCTCGCCGAGGCGGCCGCCGAGCTGTGAACGGCGCCGCCGTGCTGCTGTTCGCGCTCGCCGGCATCCACCTCGGCGCACACCGCGTGCTGCCTGTCGGGTACGCGCCGGCGTGGAGCCCGGACGGCGCCCGGATCGCCTTCGTCACCAAAGGCGATCTCTGGACCGCCGACGCGGACGGGACACACGCAGCCCGGATCGTGGGCGACGCCGACCAGCCGGCGTGGTCGCCGAACGGCCGGCGGCTCGCGTTCACGCGTGGCGGCTCCGTGTTCACGGTCAGGGTCGACGGCGACGACGAGCGGCGGCTCGCACCCGGCGCGCACCCTGCGTGGTCGCCGAACGGCGAGCGGATCGCGCTCGACCGCGACGACACGATCGTCACGCTGCGCTGGGACGGCGGCGGCGTCCGAACAGCCGGCACCGGGACCGATCCGGCGTATGCGCCCGACGGCCGGCTCGCGGTCGTGCGGGACGGCGAGATCGTCGCCGGCGGGCGGATCGTCGATCAGGGGACGGAGCCGGCATGGTCGGCCGACGGCAAGCACGTCGCCTACGTCCGCGACGACACGATCTACGTCGACGGCAAGGCGCTGCGGCGCGGCGAGCAGCCTGCCTGGCGGCCCGCGACACGCGTCCGGGAACTGCTCCCCGACTTCGACCAGCGGCCTCCCACCGATCTGCGGATCGCGGGCGGTTCGGGCCGCTGGCTGCTCGGCTTCACGTCGCTCGTCGACAACATCGGGCTCGGCCCGAGCATCGTCGAAGGCGTTCGCCCGCCGGGTGCGAAACGGATGATCGGCACACAGCGCGTGCTCCTCGCCAACGGCAAGAGCCGCACCTATCGCAACGTGGCGCAGCTCCGGTACACGAACTCACCGCCGCACCACCACTGGCACCTGATGCGGTTCGACTCCTTCGAGGTGCGCACCCTCGACGGACGGACACTCGTCCGCGACCGCAAGAGCGGCTTCTGCCTCGCTGACCACTGGGGTGCGGCGCCGGGCCGCTGGCCGAACCGCAAACCGCACTTCCTCGGCGACTGCGAGCAGTTCCACCCGGAGGCAACCCACGTGCTGATGGGAACGACTCCCGGCTTCACCGACCGCTACCCCGCGTTCTTCCACGGTCAGAACGTCGACATCAGCGGCGTCCCGGCCGGCGTCTACGACCTCGTCCACCGGGTGAACGAGTCGATGCTTCTCCACGAACTGCGCTACGACAACGACGCGGCGTCGGTGCGGATCCGGCTCCGGTGGGTCGCCGGAGCCCCGAAGGTCACCGTGCTGCGGAGCTGTACCGCAGGCGCGACCTGCTGACCAACGCGCCCTGCGCATGCCAGGCGCCGAGCGCGAGCACGAACAGCGCCCCGGCTGCGATCAAGAGCGCCTGCGCCGCGATGCCGAATGCGACCGCTTCCTCCGTGTGCACGCCGGATGCGACGAGGATCGCCGCTCCGGCGCCGGCCTGCATCGCGGCGCCTGCGGGGGCAACCGGCAGGACCGCAGCTGCGGACGACGCGCAGACGAACGCGAGCGCGAGCGCGAAGTTCGTCCCGAGCCCGAGCGCGGCGAGCAGCACGAACATCGCGACCGCGCGGAGGCCCCAGGAGGCCGCCACGCCGAGCCACGCCCACGCCGCCTCACGCGGCCGCGTCGCATGCTCACCGACGAAGCCGCCGAGCCGGAAGCGGGCAAGAACCGGTAGGGCCGAGATGCGTGGCAGCGCGAGCACGGCGGCCGCCGCCAGCGGGCCTGCGCCGGCGACGACGAAGAAGCCGATCCTGAGCCAGCCGTCGACTCGTGAGACGCCGAGCGCCACCGACGCAAGCGGCGTCATCGCGGCGCTGTCCAGCAACCCGAGCAGGAAGAGCGAAAGGGCGACGGCACCGATCGAGACGCGCGGGCGCCGGCAGCGCCGGACGACCGCGACGCGGATCACCTCGTCGCACCGGCCGGGCAGCGCGAGGCCGCCCACCGACGCGGCGCCGCCCGCCGCCGCGAGCGTCAGGACCGCGGGACGCTGTTCGCGGCGAAAGAGCTGCTGCCAGCCCCAGGCCTTGGCCGCGTACGCGGCGAGCATGACTACGGCGGCGACCGCCACCAACCAGAGGTTCGCGTGATGCAGCGGCCACCCCGCGAGCGCGAAGTGACGCGCGACGAGCGCAGCGACGACCGCTGCGACGCCGACCAGAGAGATGTTGAGGAGCCGCTTCAGCTGTTCCAACTACCGGGACATCGGCACATGTGCACTCACGTTGTACCCGGTTTTTCCCCTGACCGAGGGAGCAAGCGCTCGGAAATCCCACCGAGCGCCTGCGTCAGCTCGCTCGGGATCACCCACACCTTGTTCGCGTCTCCCTGTGCGATCTGCGGCAGCATCTGCAGGTACTGGTAGGCAAGGAGCTGCGGATCGGGGTTCCCGTCGTGGATCGCCTTGAAGACGGTCTCGATCGCCTTGGACTGCCCCTCGGCCGAGAGAATCGCCGACTGCTTCTGGCCTTCGGCCTTCAGGATCGCGGACTGCTTCTCGCCTTCCGCGGTGAGGATGGCCGCCTGCTTGATGCCTTCCGCCTGGAGGATTGCGGCCCGCTTCTCGCGGTCCGCCCTCATCTGCTTCTCCATCGTGTCCTTGATCGACGGCGGCGGGTCGACCGACTTCAGCTCGACCCGGTGGACGCGGATGCCCCACTTGCCGGTCGCCTCGTCGAGGATGCCGCGCAGCTGGTCGTTGATCGTCTCGCGCGAGGTCAAGGTCTCCTCGAGTGTCATTCCTCCGATCACGTTTCTCAGCGTCGTCACCGTGAGCAAGTCGATGGCGTTGACGGGATTGGCGATCTCGTACGTCGCCGACTTCGCGTCCGTGACCTGGAAGTAGATGACGGTGTCGATGCTCACTACGAGGTTGTCCTGCGTGATCACCGGCTGCGGCTCGAACGTCACGGCCTGCTCGCGCAGGTCGAGGAGCGGCTTGACGCGGTCGACGAACGGGATCACCATCGCGAGCCCAGGCGTGAGCGTCCGCGAGTAGCGGCCGAGCCGCTCGACCACTCCCGCGCGCGCCTGCGGGATGACGCGAACCGTCCGCGCGAGGACCACGAGCACGAAGAGCACGAGCACTGCGAGCACGATCAAGCCAGTCACGGAGACCTCCTATTCGGCGACCAGAGCGGTCGCACCTTCGATCCGGACGACGTCGACGGTCGCGCCTTCCGCGTAGACCCCGTCGTCGAGATACGCGCGCGCCGACCATTCCTCTCCACCGATCCGAACACGCCCACCTGCCGCGTCCACGCGTTTGGTCACGACCGCCTTGCGCCCGATCAACGCATCGGTCCCAGTGCGCGTGAGCTGAGGCATGCGCACGTGCCGCCGCGCGATCGGGCGGAGCACGGCGAGAGAAAGGAGAGCGGCAACGATGAAGACGATCGTGGACGCGACGCCCCCGGCGACCAGCGCGACGACCGCCGCGGCGCCCGCCGCGAGCGCAACCGGGCCGAGAAAGAACGCTCCCGGCGTCAGTACCTCGCCGATCGCGAGCAGAACAGCCGCCACGATCCAGACGACGAACACAAGGTGACTCTAGATCACGTTCAGGAGCGCGCGGAGGCCCGAGATCGAGTCGTGCCGGGGGTAGCGGCCCTCACGGTCGACCAGCACGGCGCGCATTCCGACCGCCGTCGCCCCTTCGACATCGTCCTCGATCGTGTCGCCGACCATCACCGCCTCGCCGGCCGCCACATCGAGCAGCTCGAGCATGCGCCGGAAGATCGCCTCGTGCGGCTTCGTCTTCCCGTGCGAGCGCGACGTCAGCACTGCGTCGACGGTCAGGCCGTGGTGGCCGACGAACTCGTCGAGGTCACGCGCGCTGTTCGAGAGCAGACCGAGCTTCAGCCCTCGGTCGCGTAGTGCGTCGAGCGTCGGGATCGCATCCTCGTACAGCTCGAAGTGGTGCGCATGCGCCCACGCGCCTTCCATCTCGCGCGCCGCAGCATACGTGTCGCCGACGCCGCCCATGCCCTCGATGATCCGCTGGGTGAACCGGATCCAGATCTCCTCGTCGTGGTCGAGCTCGGGGTGTCGCTTCAGGTCGGCGAGGGCGGCGCGGCGAGCGTCGTCGTACGCCGCCGGGTCGAGCGTCAGGCCGTACCGCGCCCCCAGGCGCTCGTAGCCTTCCGGGCCGAGGTCCGGCCCGGGCTTGGCAAGCGTGAAGTCGACGTCGAAGACGACGGCGCGAACAGGCACGCGGGCGACGATAGCCTCGGACGGTGACGGTCACGCGGCAGGGCACGTTCGTGGCGTTCTCGAGCCGCGACTTCCGCCTTCTCTGGGGCGGCCAGACGGTGTCGTTCGTCGGCGACGCCGCGTTCATCGTGGCGCTCGGCTGGCGTGTCACCGCCCTGACCGGAAAGGCGAGCTCGATCGGGTTCGTGCTCGCGCTGGAGTCGCTCGCGATGCTCGTCACCCTGCTCTGGGGCGGCGTGCTCGCCGACCGCCATTCCCGGCGGCTGCTGATGATCGGGTCCGACCTGGCGCGAGCCTGCGTGATCGCGACGTTCTTCG
>DASXDB010000029.1:0-4862 GCA_036490895.1 Gaiellaceae bacterium | reverse complement strand
CTCCTTCGTCACCCGGGTCGAGATCGACGATGCCGGCGGCCGCGCGAGCGGGGTGATGTACATCCGCGACGGCGCCGAGCGGTTCCAGCGCGCGTCCGCCGTGGCCGTGTGCGGCTACGCGATCGAGACGCCCAGGCTGCTGCTCAACTCGGTGTGCCGACGGCACCCGAACGGGCTCGGCAACGCTGCCGATCTCGTCGGCCGCTACGTGATGGTGCAGGGCGCGCCGCAGGTCGCGGGACGATTCCCCGACCTGCTGCGCATGTACAAGGCGCCGCCGCCCGAGATCACGTCGGAGCAGTTCTACGAGACCGACCCGCGGCGGGGCTTCGCGCGCGGGTTCTCGATCCAGACGATCTCGCCGCTTCCGATCGGCTGGGCCGAGCACGTGCTCGCCGAGGGCCACTGGGGCCAGTCGCTGCGCGAGTACATGCGCGACTACAACCACTGGTCGGTGCTCGGGGTCCTCGCCGAGTTCCTGCCGCTGCCTGAGAACCGTGTGACGCTTGCGGACGAGAAGGACGCCTTCGGTGTGCCGATTGCGAATTTCAGCTACTCGCAGTGCGACAACGACAAGGCGATCGTCGCGTACGCGAAGAACGTGCTCGAGCAGATCTGGGACGCGGCTGACGCGATGGACATGCTGACGATCGACCGCTACGCGCATCTGGTCGGCGGTGCGCGCATGGGCTCCTCGCCGGATGAGTCGGTCGTCGACTCGTCGCACCGCGTCTGGGGGATCGACAACCTCTTCGTCGTCGATGGTTCGGTCATGCCGACGCAGGGGTCGGCGAACCCCGCGCTCACGATCATGGCGCTCGCCGACCGCTGCGCGCGGCTCATGTAACACCCCCGTCAGTCATCGGAGGCCGGAACGACGCGCATCCCGTGCACAAACACGATCGCGCCTCCGAGCCAACCCCCCAGCGTGAGCAGCGCGAACGCAACGAGCGTCAGCACGAACGCTCCTGCGCCGATCGTCCCCTTCGCATAGTCGTGATGGCCAACGAGCGCCGCCGCGAGAAACACGCCCGATGCCGCGAGCATCACCGTCAGATGCCAGGTCGCCTTCTTCCAGATCGCGCTGCCCCATTCGATCTCGATCCAGTCGAAGAACCCGGTCGTCGCGGTGAGCGCGGTGGAGCACAACCCGACGACGAGCGCGAGCCACCACGCGACCGCTGCGCTTCGATCGACCAGTCCGATCACGTTGAGGACGGCCGCAACGGTGGCGAACGTGTAGGTGCCGATCGTCACGTCGGTCAGCGGCGGATGCAGTGGGTGGCCGGGCAGCCCCTTGATCAGGTAGCCGAGTTTCATCGCTCAGCTGCCGCCGACGCCGGCTGCCGCGAGCAGGACGAGCACGAGCGTCGTCGCGGCGAGCAGGCCGTGGAGCCCGACAATCGCGATCGGGAAGTGCTGCTCGGCCGGTGTGTCGGGCGCGGTGCCGCCCGCACCTGTGCGGCGGCGGCGCAGCCAGATCCCGAACATGGTGAAGCCGAGCAGCGCGACGACGAGCAGCAGCACGAACGCGATCCACGCCAACGAGCTCGAGTCGTCGATCGCGTAGATGATCCATGTGATCAGTGCGGCCCACTTCATTGCTCAGCCTCCTTGGTTCGGGTCTCGTTCTATATCCAAAAAGCTTATAAATAGAACAGACGGTATGCGCAGCGAGTGGTAGCGTCAGCGGTGTGGACAGGCTCGATGCGCTCGGCGACCCGGCTCTCCGCAGCACCGTTCTGCTCGTGCGGGCCGCGGCGAAACCGGTGACGGCCGACGACGTCGCCGAGTCTCTCGACATCGCGCGAAGCGTCGCGCGCTGGCGGCTGGAACGCCTGGCCGAATCCGGGCTGGTCACTGTCGAGTTCGAACGGCGAAGCGGCCGGAGCGGGCCTGGAGCAGGGAGGCCGGCCAAGGCGTACGCAGCCGCGCCGGAGACGAGCGCCGTCGAGTTTCCGCGCCGGCACTACGAGGCGCTCGTCAGCCGCCTCGTCGGCGCCCTTCCGCAGCGCGGCCGCGCGAAGCACCTCGAGGACGTCGGCTATTCGTTCGGGCTCGAGCTCGGGCGCGCGGCGCGACTGCGGCCCGGGAAGAGCATCCGCGCCTCGCTCGACCGGCTCTGCCGCGGCCTCGGCAGGCTCGGCTTCCAGGCGGCGGTCGAGTCGCTCGACGACCACGAGGCGGTGATCGTGTCCGCGACGTGCCCGCTTCGCCCCGTCGTCGTGGCCGATGTGGACGCGCGTGCGCTCGATGCGGGCATGTGGCGCGGCCTCCTCGCCTCGGCCGCCGGTCCGACGACTGCGGCGTCGGCCAGATGCAGCACGCACAACTGTCTCGACGCCCGCGCGCCCTGCCGCCTCGTCGTCGCATTCGGTGAGCGCGTTTGACCCTCGGCTGAAAGGATGCATCCGTCAACAGTCGAGGGAGGTCACGTGAAGGACTTCAGGGAGTTTCTGCTTCGCGGCAATCTCGTCGACATGGCCGTCGGCATCGTCATCGGCGTTGCCTTCGGCGCGGTCGTGACGGCGTTCGTGTCGGATCTGATCACGCCGCTGATCGCAGCGATCGGCGGCCAGCCGGACTTCTCGACGCTCACGTTCAAGATCAACGGGAGCAAGTTCTTGTACGGGTCCTTCTTCAACGCCCTGATCTCGTTCGTCGTGATCGCGGCGGTCGTCTTCTTCTTCGTCGTGAAGCCCGTGGGAAGGCTCCTCGCGCGGTACAAGACCGATCCGCCCGTGGACGAGACGGTGCGCGACTGCCCCCACTGCCTCAGCAAGATCCCGGTCGGTGCTCGCCGCTGCGCCTTCTGCACGCAGGAGGTCCTGGCGGCCTGATCGAGGAACGACTGGCTCACGGCGGTAGGCTGGGCCGCCGTGAGCAAGGTCCTCGTCACCGGCGGCGCCGGCTTCATCGGCTCGAACCTCGTCCGGGGGCTGCTCGAGCGTGGCGACGACGTGGTCGTCCTCGACAACTTCGCCACCGGCAGCCGGGCGAACCTCGACGGCCTGGACGTGAAGGTCGTCGAGGGCGAGCTCCGCTCCTACGAACGGGTCCACAACGCGGTTCGAGGCGCAGAGGTCGTGTTCCATCTCGGGGCGCTCGGCTCGGTCCCGCGATCAGTGCAGGACCCGCTGACGTCGAGCGCCGTGAACGTGGAGGGGACGTTGAACGTGCTGCTCGCAGCCCGTGACGAAGGCGTGCGGCGTGTCGTCTATTCGTCGAGCTCGTCGGTCTACGGCATTCGCCGCGACCTGCCGGTGAAGGAGGACGCGCCGCCCGATCCGCTGTCGCCGTACGGTGTCACGAAGCTGGCGGCCGAGCGCTTCTGTGTCGCGTTCGCCCGGGTGTACGACGGTCTCGAGACGACGGTGCTCCGCTTCTTCAACGTGTTCGGCCCGCGTCAGAGCCCGCACTCGCAATACGCAGCGGTCGTGCCGAAGTTCATGATCCGCATCGCCGCCGGCGACACAATCACGATCGACGGCGACGGCGAGCAGTCGCGCGACTTCACCTATATCTCGAACGTCGTCGACGGGACGATCCGCGCCGGGTTCGTCGACGGCGTCAGCGGCCGTATCTTCAACGTCGCCTCGAGCCGGTCCGCGAGCGTGAACCATCTCGCCGACACGATCGGCTCGATCCTCGGCAAGCCGGTGCACAAGGAGCACGCCGAGTCGCGCACGGGCGACATCCGAGATTCGTGGGCCGACGTCACGTCCGCGCGCGAGGCGCTCGGCTGGGAGCCGACGGTCGGGCTCGAGGAAGGCCTGCGCCTGACCGCCGAGTCGCTGCTCGGCTAGGTGTAGGACCCGAGCAGGTTGGTTCTGCTGGCCGGGGGTTGGTGGCCGAGGGCTGAGTGTCTGCGGCGATGGTTGTAGGGGAAGAGCCAGCCGTCAAGGGCTTGGGTGCGTTCGCGGCTTGAGCCGTAGACGGCGCCGTATGCCAGCCGGCGAGCATCGTGTGGATGAAGCGCTCGGCCTTGCCGTTTGTCTGTGGCCGGTAGGGGCGGGTGCGCAGATGCTTGATGCGCAGGCGCCGGCAGGCGATCGCGTGCGCGACCGAGACGTAGGCGGAGCCGTTGTCGGTGATCAGCTGCTCGATCCGGATGCCGTAGCGACGGTAGAAGCGGACGGCGCGGCGGAGGAAGCCGATCGCCGTCGTGGCCGTCTGGTCGGGGAGCACTTCGGCGTAGGCGAGCCGGCTGTGGTCGTCGACGGCGATGTGTACGAACTCCCAGCCGACGGCGTTGCGGCGGCGTCCGGTGGCGTCGGTGTAGCTGCCGGTGTAGTGCTGCCGTTTGCCGTCGCGCCAGCGCTTGCCGGCGCCGCGCTCGATCCGGCCGAGCTTCTTGACGTCGATGTGCAGCAGCTCGCCCGGCCGTGAGCGCTCGTAGCGCACTGGTTGCTCGAGCCCGAGCCGGCCCAGCCGGCCCATTCCGATCCGGCTCAGGATCCCGGAGACGGTTGAGAGCGGCATCGCGAGCGTCTCGGCGATCTCAGCGGCCGTCATCCGCAGCCAGCGCAGCTTCGCGATCACCGCGACCCGCTCCGGGCAGGTGCGGTTCGCGACCCGCCTCGGCGCCGACGACCGATCAGCAAGCTCGCTGTCGCCGCCCCGGTAACGAACGACCCACTTCCGCGCGCAGCGGACGCTGACGCCGCTGGCCTCGGCCGCCGCCCTCAGTGTCCAGCCATCCTCGACTACCCGCCGCGCGAGCTCGCGCCGTCCGCTCCAGCTGAGTGCCGCGTTACCGTGCAGATCCATCCGAGCCTCCTTGGGACTGAGCTGCCGTAGACAGCGCTCAGCCTCCAAGGCGGCCCGGATGAACCAACGTGCTCAGGAACTACATCTAGCGA
>DASXDB010000028.1:0-4828 GCA_036490895.1 Gaiellaceae bacterium | reverse complement strand
TCGACGAACGCAGGGCGTCCGGAGAGATAGGAGAGCGTCGTCTCGTCGGGCGCGATCAGGCCGGCACGGGCACCCGCTTCGATCGACATGTTGCAGACCGTCATCCGGCCCTCCATCGACAGGCCGCGGATCGCCTCGCCGCTGTACTCGAGCACGTGACCCTGACCGCCCGCGACCCCGAGCTCGCCGATCGCGGCGAGCACCATGTCCTTGGCCGCGAGCCCGAACGGCAGCGCGCCGACGAACTCCACCTGCATCGTCCGCGGCCGGAACTGCGGCAGCGTCTGGGTTGCGAGGACGTGCTCCACCTCGGACGTGCCGATGCCGAACGCCAGCGCTCCGACGGCGCCGTGCGTCGACGTGTGGCTATCGCCACAGACGATCGTCATGCCCGGTTGCGACAGGCCGAGCTCGGGCCCGATGACGTGCACGATCCCCTCGCGACCGCTGCCCGTGGCGAAGAGGCGCACGCCGAACTCGTCGCAGTTCGTCCGGAGCGCGTCGAGCTGCTGCTTCGCCAGCGGGTCGGTGATCGGGCCCTCGGTCGTCGGCACGTTGTGATCCATCGTCGCGACGGTCAGATCGGTCCGGCGCATGCGGCGGCCGGCCACACGCAGCGACTCGAATGCCTGCGGGCTCGTCACCTCGTGAACGAGGTGGAGGTCGACCCACAGGAGCGATTGGCCCTCACCCCCGTCGGCGACGAGGTGCGCATCCCAGATCTTGCGGAACAGCGTTCTCTTCACGACGGCGTCTCTGCGGCATACGACCCGAACAGGCGGAGCTCGCGGGTGAGGGAGCGTAGCTCGCGCAACGCCGGACGGATCGTGGGATCGAAGACGTGACCGTCGAGCACCACGTCGAAGCGGTAGCGCCACGGCGAGTTCGGCAGCGGCCGCGACACGAGCTGCACGAGGTTGACGTCGCCCCGGGCGAGCGCTCCGAGCGCGCGATGGAGCGCTCCGGGCCGGTGGTCGGTCACGAACGACAGCGCGGTCCGCCAGCCCTCACCGTGCGCGACCTGCGTGTAGGGAGCGAGCGCGACGAAGCGGGTGAACGCGGTGCGGTCGCCGACGTCGTCTGCGAGCACCTCCAGGCCGTAAGCAGCGGCGGCCTCCCTGCTCGCGATCGCGACGTGCGCCGGGTCGCCGGCGTCGCGCACCTCTCGGGCCGCGTCGGCGGTCGTGGCTGCCGCGATGCGCTGCACCGACCGGTCGGCGAGGAGATCGCGGCACTGGTCGAAGGCAGCCGGATGCGATCGCACGACCGACGCCCGTTCGAGCGAAGCGCCGGGCAGCCCGATCAGGACGTGCGTGATCGGGAGCGTCGCCTCGCGCACGATCGAAAGCGGCGCGCCGTACAACAGATCGTGGGTCTCGGCGATCGGGCCGATGAGGGAGCTCTCGATCGGCAGCACGCCCACCGCGACCTCGGCGGCGCTCACCGCCTCGACCACCGCCGTGAAGCTCGGCAGCTCGACGCCCGCCGCGTCCGGCGCGAGCACCGCCGCAGCCGCGTCGCTGTGGCTGCCACGCGGCCCGGGGAAGCCGACCGTCATCACCGGCTCCCGAACTCGATCCGGACCGGCCGCTCGCAGCGCGCGCACACGGTGCGCGCGGCGCCCTTGCGCTCGGCCTTGACGACGGGAACCGGAACCGCGCACCGACAGGTGTCGGTCATGACGGCGTTGTTGCCCATGTCATCTCCTCGGTCGTAAGACGGTGCTCGAGCGACGCGATGACCGCATCGCCGAACTCGGCGGTCGCGGCCGCGCCGCCCTGGTCGGGCGTCGGGCTCGTGACGAGCGCGCCGTCGACGGCGTCACGCACAACGTCGGCGAGGTCGCGGCGCCCCAGCCCATGCTCGAGCGCCAGCGCGAGCGAGCGGAGCATCGCGGTCGGGTTGGCGGTGCCGGTGCCGGCGATGTCCGGCGCCGATCCGTGAACCGGCTCGAAGATGCCGGGGCCGCGGTCGCCCAGGCTCGCCGAGGCCGCGAGGCCGAGCCCGCCGGCGACTCCCGAAGCGAGGTCGCTGAGGATGTCGCCGAACATGTTCTCGGTCAGCACGACGTCCAAGCCCGCCGGCGCGACCGCCACCTCGATCGCGAAGCTGTCGACGAGCGCGTGGCGCAGCGCGACGTCCGGGTACGCGGGAGCAAGCTCGGTGACGACCCGCCGCCAGAGACGAGACGTCTCGAGGACGTTCGCCTTGTCGACCGAGACGAGGCGACCCGAGCGTGCCTGCGCCAGCTCGAACGCGCGGCGCGCGACCCGCTCGACCTGCGACGGGTGGTACTCGCACGTATCGAACACGGTGCCGTCTTCGCGCACGCCCCGCGCCCCGAAGTAGAGGCCGCCGACGAGCTCGCGCACGACGAGCAGGTCGACGCCGCCGTGCGTCGCGGGCCGTAGGTTCGCGTAGACGTCGAGCGCCTTGCGCAGGCCGAGCAGGCCCGCCTCCGGCCGAACGTCGCCGCCGTCCCAGCGCGGCCCGCCGACCGCACCGAGAAGGACGGCATCGGCGTCACGACAGGCTGCCAGCGTGTCTGCGGGCAGCGGCTCGCCGAACGCGTCGATCGCCGCGCCGCCGAACGGCAGCTCGACCACCTCGACCGCGACCGGCAGCACTGCGAGCACTCGTAACGCTTCGGCCGTCACCTCGGGCCCGATCCCGTCACCGGGCAGGCAGGCGATCCTCATACGACGACTCCCAGGCGATCGAGGAGCTCGTCGACGTCCGCGTCGATCTCGGAGCTCGCGCCGACCTCCACGGCGGTCGGCGTCTTCAGGCCCGTGCCCGTCACGAGGACGACGACCCGGTCCTGCCCACCCAGCTGCCGGCGCGCGACGGCGTCGCGAAGCGCACCGAGCGTGACCCCGGCCGCGGTCTCGCCGAACACACCGCTCGTCCCTGCGAGCAGGGCCATGTTCGGCCCGATCTGCTCCTCGGGGACGGCGTGCACTGCGCCGCCCGAGGCACGCGCGGTCGCGATCGCCAGGTCGCCGTCGGCGGGGGCGCCGATCGCCAGCGAGTGCGCGACGGTCGCAGGCCGCACCGGCGTCACCGCCCGGTCCTCGACGAACGCGGCCCACACGGGAGCGCAGCCCTGCGCCTGGCCGCCGTGCAGGCGCGGCAGCTCGCCGTCGACGAGGCCGACGCGCTGAAGCTGCTCGAATCCTTGCCACAGCTTCGTGAACAGCGACCCGGACGCGATCGGTGCGACGACCGCGTCGGGCAGCTCCCAGCCGAGCTGCTCGGCGATCTCGAACGCGAGCGTCTTCGAGCCTTCCGCGTAGTACGCGCGCAGGTTCACGTTCACGAACGCCCAGTCGAGCTCGGACGCCAGCTCGACGACGAGCCGGCTGCAATCGTCGTAGCTGCCGCGGACCGCGACCATCTCGCCGCCGTACACCGCGGTCGCGCGCAGCTTCTCGGGCTCGACGGTGTGCGGGTACAGGACGACGGAGCGAAGCCCGAGCTTGGCTGCGCGCGCAGCGACGGCGTTGCCGAGATTGCCGGTGGACGCGCACGCCAGCGTGTCGGCGCCGATCTCGAGCGCCTTCGCCGACGCGACGCCGACGACACGGTCCTTGAACGAGTGCGTCGGATTGCAGTGGTCGAGCTTGAGATACAGCTCGCCGACGCCGAGCTCGGTCGCGAGCCGCGGCGCGGAGACGAGCGGCGTCCAACCCGGCCCGCCCGCGGCGTCGGGCGGCGGCGCGACGGGCAGTAGCGACGCGTACCGCCACAGCGACGCCGGCCCTGCCTCGATCTGCGCGCGGCTCACCTCCCGGGCGACCGCGCTCCAGTCGTACACGGGCTCGAGCGGGCCGAAGCAGCGCACGCACGAGCCGCTCGCAACGGTCGGGTACTCGGACTCGCAGACCCGACAGCGAAGGGCGACGGCGGTCACGTCCTCGCTCCGAAGGACGCGGAGCCGACGGTGGCTGCGTACTTCGCGAACACCCCGGTCGCGTAGCGCGGCCCGGGCTGTCGCCAGTCGGAGCGACGGCGCTCCAGCTCGGCGTCGTCGACCTCGACATCGAGGCGGCGTGCGTCGACGTCGAGCACGACGATGTCGCCGTCGCGAAGCAGCGCGATCGCTCCGCCGCGGAACGCCTCGGGTGCGACGTGGCCGACCATCAGGCCGTGGGTCGCGCCGGAGAAGCGGCCGTCGGTGACGAGTGCCACGTCGTCTCCCAGCCCTTCGCCGACAAGGGCCGCGGTGACGTGCAGCATCTCGCGCATCCCCGGCCCGCCCGCGGGCCCCTCGTACCGGATCACGACGACATCGCCCGGGACGATCGAGCGAGCCTTGACCGCCGCAAAGCAGTCCTCTTCCGAGTCGAAGACACGCGCCGGACCGCGATGGCGGAGGCGCTCGTGGCCGGCGAGCTTCACGACGCACCCGTCGGGCGCGAGGTTGCCGCGCAGGATCGCGAGGCCGCCCGTCGGCTTGAGCGGCGCGTCCCAGGAGACGACGACGTCCTGACCGGGGCGCTCGTGCACCGCCAGCGCAACCTCGCCGAGCGTTCGGCCGTCGACCGCACGCGCGTCGGCGTGCGCAACACCCGCCGCGACCAGCTCGCGCGCGACGAGGCCCACCCCGCCGGCCTTGAACAGGTCGGTGGCGACGTAACGGCCGCCCGGCTTGATGTCGGCGACGATCGGGGTGCGCGCCGAGATGGTGTCGAAGTCGTCGATCGAGAGCTCGACACCCGCCTCGGCGGCGATCGCGAGCAGGTGCAGTACGCCGTTCGTCGAGCCGCCGCTCGCCGCGATGCCGGCGATCGCGTTCTCGAACGCCTCGCGGGTGAGGATGCTCGAC
>DASXDB010000027.1:0-6333 GCA_036490895.1 Gaiellaceae bacterium | reverse complement strand
TGCTGACCGGCGTTAGGCGCTCGGAGCTGCAGGCGCTCCGCTGGGCCGACGTCGATCTCGTCGAGAACGTGATCCGGATCCGCGATTCGAAAAGCGAAGACGGGAGGCGGTCGATCGCGATCCCCTCGACGCTCGCTGAGGCCCTCTGGCAACGGAAGCGCTCGACGGCGTACCAGGGTGACGGCGAGCTCGTCTTCTGTCACCCGGAGCGCGGCACGATCTACCGTGCGGAGACGTTCAAGGAGGCATTCGACGCCGCACTCACGGCCGCCGCGGTCGACAAGAAGCCGAGGCCGTTCCACGATCTCCGGCACACGGCAATCACGAACGACGCCGCGGCCGGATCGAGTCCGATCGCGGTGATGGCGAAGGCCGGACACGCGAACATGGCCACGACGCAGCGCTACCTGCACCTCGCCGGCGTCGTCTTCCGGGAGGAGGCTGAGGCGCTCGCCGCGCGGTACAACTTTGTACCGATCTCAGACGACCTCAGCGAATCTCAGAAGGTCGAAACGCAGCAGTAGAGCCATCCGGGCACCGGGCAAACCGCCTCTCGGTGATTTGTCCTTTCGCACGATTCTGCGCCGAAGCGTCCTCAGAGACGCCCGGAGCGGACGACGCCCCAGAGCAGCCAGACCCCGAGCACCGCGGAGAGGAAGAACCCGAACGCGGCGACGATGTGGAGGCCGAGGATGTGCGGGCCGGTCTTCGCGAAGATGCCGATGAGGCTCGAGCCGATCAGGCCGCCGGTGACGATCAGCGCGATCACGAGCCGGTTGAACAGCGTGTCGAGCTTCGCCAGAAGGTCGTCGAGCCCTTTGTGCACGAACCCGACCTCGATCTGCCCGTCGCGCACCTGTTCGAGGGTGTCGTGGATCTGGTGCGGCAGCTCGGCCGCATACATCCCGAGCTTGAAGCCCTCGCGCCGGGCTCGCGCTGCGATGCGCCGCGGCGTGAACCGTTCGAGCATGAGATCGCGCGCATACGGCTTCGCGACCTCGAAGACGTTGAAGTCCGGGTACAGCTCGACGCCGACCGACCCGAGCGTCGCGATTGCCTTGTCGAGCATCACGAAGCGGGTCGGGAGTCGCAGGTTCATCGTGTAGATCAACGCGAACGCCTCGCGGATGACCTGGATCGGGTCGATCTCCTGGAGCGTCGCCCCGTAGTAGCGGTAGTACATCTCGCGCAGCTCCGTGACGAACTGCTCCTCGCGCTCCTTCGGGTAGCGGACGCCGAGGTCGCCGAGCCGCTTCGGCAGCATCTCGATGTTTTCCGACGCCGCGTCGATGAAGAGCCGCGTCAGCTTCGACATGTCGTCGTCGGTGAGCTTGCCGGTGAGCCCGAAGTCGACGAGGCCGATCCGGTCGGGCGCGAGCACCATGATGTTCGCCGGGTGCGGGTCGCCGTGGAAGAACCCGTTGCGGAAGATCATCGTCATCCACGCCTCGGTGATCAGGTACGCGAGCCGGCGCCGCTGGTCGAGCGACCAGTGCTCGAAGTCGAGGTCGGCGAGCTGCACCCCTTCCAGGCGCTCGAGGGTCAGCACGCGCGAGCGTGTGTACGTCCAGTACACGCGCGGGATAGCGACGTGCGGGTGACCGGCGAAGTCCTTGTGGAACGCGTCGGCGTTGCGGCCCTCGAGCCGGTAGTCGAGCTCCTGCCGGATCGAGCGCGCGAACTCGTCGACGATGTCGTTCGAGTCGATGAAGTCGAGTGCGCGGATCCGCTCTTTCGCGAGACGCGCCGCCTGGTAGAGCAGCGACAAGTCGGCTTCGATCTGCTTCGGCGCGTTCGGGCGCTGCACCTTGACGACCACCTGGCGGCCGTTCGGAAGCGTCGCACGGTGCACCTGGCCGATCGATGCCGCAGCGAGCGGCACTTCCTCGAATTCGGTGAACAGTCGCTCGATCGGCTGGCCGAGGTCCTCCTGCACCATGCGCTCGACGTCGGCGTACGGAAACGACCGCACGTCGTCCTGGAGGCCGCGCAGCTCGGCGATGATGTCCGGCGGGACGACGTCGGGGCGCGTCGAGAGCAGCTGGCCGAACTTCACGAACGTCGGACCGAGCTCGTCGAGCATGTCGCGCAGGTGCCGGCCGCGGGCCGAGCCTTCCAGCTCGGTGTGCTTGCGGCCCTCGACGAGATAGCCGAAGCCGTGACGCACCGCCACCTGGGCGATCTCGCTCAGGCGCCCGAGATTCCGCTGTTTCGGCCGTGCCGGCACACGAAAAGTGTGACGGATCTAGTGGATGTTCGCGATCGTCGCGCGCCAGGCCCCTTTGGGCGCCTCGACGTCGACGGTGTCGCCGACCTTCTTGCCGAGCAGTGCCGAGCCGAGCGGCGAGGTCGGGGAGACAGTCCCCGCACCGCCGACGGCACTGATCTCCACCGTCAGCTTCTGGCCTCCGTCGCCTTCGACGTCGATGATGGAGCCCACCCCCACCTCGTCGGCGGACGCCCGCTCGACGATCTCGGCGCCGTCCAGCCGTGCCCGCAGCGTGCGGATGCGCGCCTCGAGGAGCCCTTGCTCGTTCTTCGCCGCGTGATACTCGAAGTTCTCGGAGAGGTCGCCAAACTCACGCGCCTTCTTGATCGCCGCGACGACCTCGGTACGCCGCGGGCCTTCGAGCTCCGCGAGCTCGTCGCGCAGCGCGGTCGCCTGCTTCGCCGTCAGCTTCTCGCCGTTTACCACTTCGACCGGCCTCCCCGGCGGCGCGACGTGTAAACAAGCTTCGGCTTCGCGAGCTTCAGACCCGCCTCCTCGTACGCCTCGACCTGGCCCTGCAGGCGCGCGACGCGCGAGACCTCTTCCTGTTGCTCCGGCAGAACGAGCGTGATGCCGACACCGCCGCGACCCGCACGACCAGTGCGGCCGACGCGGTGCGTGTACACGTCGGGCTCCTCGGGCGGGTCGAAGTTGATCACGTGGGTGATGTCGTCGACGTCGAGGCCGCGCGCTGCGACATCGGTGGCGACCAGCGTCTTCACCTTCCCTGCGTCGAAGCGCGCGAGCGCGCGCTCGCGCTGCGCCTGGCCCTTGTCGCCGTGAATCGCGACCGCGTCGACCTCGTGGCGGCGGAGCTTCTCGACGAGCCGGTCGGCGCCTGCCTTCGTGCGCACGAAGACCAGCACGAGACCGCGCTCCTCGTTGAGCAGGTCGACGAGCGTGGAGACCTTGGTGTCCGCCGTCACGGGAACGAAGCGATGGTCGACGTCGCCGGTTCGCAGTTCCGCAGGGAGTTGGCCCTCGAAGCGGGCCGGGAAGTGCGTGTAGCGGCGCGCGAGCTCTCCGACCTCGCCGTCGAGGGTCGCCGAGAAGAACATCGTCTGGCGCTCCTCCGACAGCACGCGGACGAGCCGGTCGACCTGCGGCTTGAAGCCCATGTCGAGCATGCGGTCGGCCTCGTCGAGCACGAGCACGCGAACGTGGTCGAGCGACACGAGGCGCCGATCGACGAGATCCTGCAGCCGACCCGGTGTCGCGACGATCACGTGCGCGTTCTTCGCCAGGCGCGCCTGCGCGGCGAGTGGCACACCGCCGTAGACAGACGCGACCTCCAGGTCGTCTCCGGCAATCAGCTCGAAGACCTCGGTCACCTGCACGCAGAGCTCGCGCGTCGGGACAAGCACGAGCGCCGCCGGGCGGCGCGCGCCCGGGTCGATGCGCTCGAGGATCGGGATCGCGAACGCGAGCGTCTTGCCCGATCCGGTGGGGCTCTTCGCGAGGACGTCGCCGCCGCGAAGCGCCTCGGGGATCACGAGCGTCTGGATCTGGAACGGGGTCTCGATGCCGCGGGCCGCGAGCACATCGGCCACGGCCTCGGACACCCCGAGGGAACGAAAATCTGTCACTTGTCTCAACTCCTTGGACGTCGAGATCTCAGCGTCCGCAAAGGAGACTGCGACCTCACGGGAGCGCGGCCGATCCGTGCTCCGTGCCTCCAAGGTAGCAGCGGCTACGGCCGGAGGTCCGGCGGCGGCTCTTCGAGCAGCCTCAGCCGGTGCTCGAGCTGAGCGACCCGCAGCTCCAGCTCATCCCAGTCGTCGCGCGTCACGAGGCCGAGCTCCCGTGCGAGATCCTGCACACGCCGCTTCGTCCCCTCGCCGACGCGCACCGCGTCGCCGCGCCAGCGCGAGCC
The DNA here is from genome assembly GCA_036490895.1 of Gaiellaceae bacterium. Taxonomy (GTDB): domain Bacteria; phylum Actinomycetota; class Thermoleophilia; order Gaiellales; family Gaiellaceae; genus PALSA-600. Next base: position 2,191 of record DASXDB010000027.1, on the reverse strand, counting down.
GAGGTCGTCGACCAGCGAACGAAGCTCGTCGAGCCGCGGCCCGAGCAGCTGGATCACACGCTCGAAGTCGTTAGCGGGCCCGCCCATGCGGGCGCGACCTCCGGCGCTGGCGGCGCCGCTCGCGCTTCGCCGCATCGTCCTCGCCGTTTCCTTCGAACGCCTCGATCACCGCGTCGACGGGTGTCTCCGGCGTAGGCTCCGCTGCCGCGGCAACCTCGGCCGCCTGCAACGTGCGCACCGCGTCCGCTCCGTCGGGCGTGGTCCCGCGGCGCCGCGCGTACTCCGGCTCGCGCTGCTTCCACAGCGTCACGATCGGCGCGGCGATGAAGATCGACGAGTACGCACCCGACGTGACGCCGACGAGGAGCGCGAACGCGAAGTCCTTGAGCGTTGCACCGCCGAAGAGGAACAACGCCATGACCGGCAGGAGCGTGATGAACGTCGTCGCGATCGAGCGGCGAATCGTCTCCCACAGCGAGACGTTCACGATCGTGGCGAACGACGCCCGCCGCATGATCGGGACGTTCTCGCGAATACGGTCGAAGATGATGATCGTGTCGTAGATCGAGTACCCGAGCACGGTCAGGACCGCGGCGACGGTCGCCTCCGTCACTTCTCGCCCGGTGAGCGAGTAGACGCCAACGGTGACGAGGATGTCGTGGATCAACGCCACGATCACCGGCACCGCGAACGCAAGCCCCTTGAACCGAATCGCGATGTACAGCGTGATGATGAGGAGCGAGAAGATGATCGCGTAGATCGCCGACTTCAGGATCTGACGGCCGAAGCTCGATGAGACGTTCTTCGTGCCACGGTGTGTCGCGTGCACGTTCTGCTGGAGCAATGACGTCAGTCGAGTCTGCTCCGCCGGTTTCAGCACCTTCAGCCGGATCTGGAAGCTCTTGTAGCTGTCGCTCCCCTGCGACGTGCCGCGGCCCTGGACGACCGCGTCCGCCCGCCCGATCGCGCGGGTCTGGTCGCGGACACGTTCGAGGGACGTGTACGTCGGAGTCTGGAACGTGATCTGGACGCCGCCCTTGAAGTCGATGCCCAGGTTCAGCCCGCGTACGCCGAGCGAGATGAAGCTGATCAGGATCACGGCACCCGAGATCGAGAACCAGAGCATGATCCGCTTCATGAAGTCGATCTGCAGGAACGCGCCGCGCTGGCTGTGGTGCGCGCCCATGAAGCTCGGGTTCTCGAACCAACGGAAGCCGGCGAGTAGACCGAGCATGGCGCGCGTGGCGGCAACGGCGGTGATCAGCGAGACCGCCGTGCCGATCAGCAGCATCAGCGCGAAGCCCTTGACGCTCGCCGTCGCGACCGCGAACAGGATCAGGGCGGTGATGGCCGTGACGACGTTTGCGTCGACGATCGTCCGGAAGCCCTTGGCATACCCGGCGGCGATCGCGGCGCGCACCGACTTGCCGGCGCGCGCCTCTTCCTTGATGCGTTCGAAGATGACGACGTTTGCGTCTGCTGCGACGCCGATCGTCAGGATCAGGCCGGCGAAGCCCGGCAGTGTCAACGTGACGCCGAAGAGCAGGATGGCCGCGTACATGAACACGGCGTAGATCCCCAGGCCGAGCACCGCGACGAGGCCGAGGAACCGATAGAGGAAGAGCAGGAAGAGCGCGACGATGATCAGGCCGCCGATGGCCGCGTTCTGCGCCTGCTTCAGCGAGTCCTTCCCGAGGGTGGCCGAGACGTCGGTCTGCTCGAGCGTCTTGAACTGAACCGGCAGCGCACCCGTCTGCAGGACAACCGCGAGCTGCTTGGACTCCGACTGCGCGCTCGACTGATTGCCGAACGTGATCTGTGCTCCGCCGCCCGTCGGATCGATCCCCTGTGGGTTCACGGACGGATCGATCGTCGGGTAGGAGCGAATCTCGTTGTCGAGCACGATCGCGAACGCGCAGGTGTCGCAGCCTGCGTTCGAGCTCGCACCGACGATCTTGCCGCGGGTCGCCTCGTTCTTCGTGACCTGCTTGAAGATCTTGTTGCCCTTGCCAGTGAAACCGAGTAGGACGATGGGTTCACCGGTGGAGGTGTCGAAGTCGGCGCGGACGGCAGAGGCCTTCAGGTCCTTGCCGGTCATGTTCGGGTACTTGCCGTCGGTCGCGTACCGGTCGGTCGGGTACGAGCCGTGCTTGAACAGGTAGTAGAACTCGTTTCCCGGCGGCGGCAGCGC
>DASXDB010000026.1:0-8060 GCA_036490895.1 Gaiellaceae bacterium | reverse complement strand
GAACGTCTCGGCGCTCTAGACCCTTTCGGAACCGTTTTGGCGAGGGGCTCCGACAGGAGCCCCTCGTGTTTTCATTGGAGGTTGCATGGCCCGGATCACCAAAGAGGAAGTGCTTCACGTGGCGCGGCTCGCGCGCCTCGACCTGTCCGACGACGACGTCGCCAAGTTCCAGGAGCAGCTCTCCGACATTCTGGAGGCGGTCTCGAAGGTCTCGGAGCTCGATCTGTCCGACGTGCCGCCGACCGCGCACCCGCTCGCGATCGCGAACGCCTGGGCGGAGGACGAGCCGCACGACTGCCTGCCGCTCGACGACGTCTTCGCGAACGCCCCCGACCGGGACGGCGACTACTTCAGGACGCCGCCGGCGTGAACGTCGACACGCTTCGGCTCTCCGCCGAGGAGGCGAACACGCTCGTCGCGGACGGCGAGGTGTCGTCCGACGAGCTCTACCGGGCGTATCTCGGCGCGATCGGTGAGCGCGACCCCGAGCTGCATGCGTTCCTCCACGTGTGCGAGAACGATCCGGGCGAAGGGATCCCGATCGCGATCAAGGACGTGATCGGCACGCGCGGGATCCCGACGACCGCCGGCTCGAAGATCCTCGAGAGCTACGTCCCGGTCTACGACGCGACGGTGATCGCGAACTGCCGCAGTCGCGGCTTACGCGTGATCGGCAAGACGAACACGGACGAGTTCGCGATGGGCTCGTCGACCGAGAACTCGGCCTACGGGCCGTCGCACAACCCGTGGGACCCGTCGCGCGTCCCCGGCGGCTCGGGCGGCGGCAGCGCCGCGGCCGTGTCGGCCGGGCTCGCTCCGTGGGCGCTCGGCTCCGACACCGGCGGATCGATCAAGCAGCCGGCTGCGCTGTGCGGCCATGTCGGTCTGCGTCCCACGTACGGCACGGTCTCGCGCTACGGCGTCGTCGCATTCGCGTCGTCACTCGACCAGGTCGGCCCGGTTGCGCGGAACGTTCGCGACTGCGCCTTCCTCTACTCGATCATCTCGGGCAGTGACGTCAACGACTCGACCACGGTCGACGTGCCCGACGTCGAGCTGCCGACGTCCGGCGACCTGAAGGGGCTGCGCATCGGAGTGCCGAAGGAGATGAACGGCGTCAGCGGGATCGAGCCCGGCGTCTCGGCCGCCGTGACCAAGGCGCTCGAGCTCGCCGAGTCGCTGGGCGCGAGCGTGGAGGAGTGCTCGCTGCCGCGATCCGTCGACTACGGCGTCGCCTGCTACTACCTCATCGCGCCCGCCGAAGCGTCCGCGAACCTCGCGCGCTACGACGGTGTCCGCTTCGGGCTGCGCGACGACGGCGACGACTTCCGCGAGATGGTCATGAAGACCCGTGACGCGGGCTTCGGCGACGAGCCCAAGCGCCGGATCATGGTCGGCGCGTACGCGCTCTCGGCCGGCTACTACGACGCGTACTACGGCACGGCGCAGAACGTGCGCACCGTGATCAAGCGCGAGCACGACGAGCTGTTCGGGCGCTTCGACGTGCTCGTCTCGCCGACGAGCCCGACCGTCGCGTTCCCGCTCGGCGCGAAGATCGACGATCCGGTCGCGATGTACATGAACGACGTGCTGACGATCCCGTCCTGCATGGCCGGCCTGCCCGGGCTGAACATCCCGTGCGGGCTCTCGGAGGGCCTCCCGGTCGGCGTGCAGCTGATCGGCCCGCAGTTCGGGGAGAACACGCTCTTCCGCGCCGCACACGCGCTCGAGCAGGCGATCGGGTTCGACGTCGTCCCGGAGCGACTCAGGTGAGCGCCTGGGAACCGGTGATCGGGCTGGAGATCCACGTTCAGCTGAAGACCGAGACGAAGATGTTCTGCCGCTGCCGGAACGGCTTCGGCGGTGAGCCGAACAGCCAGACGTGCCCGGTGTGCCTCGCGTTTCCCGGTGCGCTCCCGGTGCCGAACCGGCGCGCGATCGAGGAGACGATCAAGCTCGGGCTCGCGCTCGACTGCACGATCGCAAAGCGTGCCGTCTTCCACCGCAAGAACTACTTCTACCCGGACAATCCGAAGGCGTACCAGATCAGCCAGTACGACGAGCCTCTGTGTGTGCGTGGCCACCTGGACGTCCCGACCGAGGACGGTGTGACGCGCATCGGGATCACGCGCGCGCACCTCGAGGAGGACGCGGCGAAGAACGTGCACGTCGCGACGTCAGGGCGCATCCATGGCGCCACGGCCACGCTCGTCGACTTCAACCGCTGCGGCACGCCGCTCGTGGAAATCGTCACCGAGCCCGATCTCCATGACGCCGAGACGGCGAAGCGGTTCCTCCAACTGCTGCGGCAGACCGTCGTCGAGCTCGGGCTGTCGGACGCAGAGCTCGAGAAAGGCTCGATGCGCTTCGACGTCAACGTCTCCGTCCGTCCGGCCGGCTCGGACGAGCTGCGCACACGCACGGAGCTGAAGAACATGAACTCGTTCAACTTCGCAGCGAAGGGGATCGAGCGCGAGATCACGCGCCAGATTCGGATCTACGAGGAAGGCGGCATCGTCGAGCAGGAGACCCTGCACTTCGATCCCGCGCACGAGGAGTCGCCGCCGATGCGCTCCAAGGAAGAGGCGCAGGACTACCGGTACTTCCCGGAGCCCGACCTCGTTCCCGTGGAGCCCGGTGCCGAGCTCGTGGCTCGCCTCGGTGCGACGATCGGCGATCTGCCCGGCGCGCGCATCAGGCGCATCGCCGAGACCCTGTCGTTCTACGACGCCGACGTGCTCGTGACCGGCGGTCTCGACCGGTTGTGGGCGGCTGTGGTCGCGGCCGGCGCCGAGCCGAAGGAAGCCGCAAACGTCATCGCCAACCAGTTCGTAGCGACCGGCGTCGATCCGGAAGCCGTCGACGCCGCCGAACTGGCGAAGCTCGTGTCGGCGCGTGCCGAGATCCCCCGGGCCGCGTTCGACGAGGCGCTCGCGAAGGTGGGGGAGCCCGGCTTCACCGCCGCCCCGTACCTCGAGCAGAAGGTGGTCGCCGACACGGCCGAGCTCGATCCGATCATCGAGCGGATCATCGACGCGAATCCCGCCCAGGCAGAGCAGTACCGCAGCGGCAAGCAGGGCCTGCTCGGCTTCTTCGTCGGCCAGGTGATGAAGGAGACCGGGGGAAGCGCGGATCCGCGAGCGGTGAACGAGCGGGTACGCGCATTGCTCGACTAGCGACTCTTTGCGATGCTTCAGGCGTGACCGAGTACGACCTCGTCGTGGTGGGGTCGGGGCCGGCCGGGCAGAAGGCCGCGATCCAGGCGGCCAAGCTCGGTAAGACCGTCGCGCTCGTGGAGCGCCACGCCTCGCTCGGCGGGGCGTGCGTCAACACCGGGACGATCCCGTCGAAGACGATCCGCGAGGCGATCCTCTACCTGACCGGGCTGAACCAGCGCGCGATCTACGGCCAGAGCTACCGGCTGAAGGAAAGCGTCTCGATCGAGGACATCTCCATCCGTACGCGTCACGTCGTCGAGGCCGAGCGGCAGGTGATCCGCGACCAGCTGCTGCGGAACCGCGTGACGTTGTTCGACGGCTGCGCGCGGTTCGTCGACGCCAACACGCTCGCCATCGACGGGCGCGACGACACCGAGCGGCGCCTGACGGCGCGCGGAATCGTGATCGCGACGGGCTCGACACCGGCGCATCCGGACGAGATCGAGTTCAACGGCAGCACCGTGCTCGACTCTGACGACATCGTGCTCCGTCTCGGCGCGCTGCCCTCGACGATCGTGATCGTCGGCGCGGGCGTGATCGGCGTCGAGTTCGCGTCGATGTTCGCCGCCCTCGGCTCGCGCGTGACGATCGTCGACGCGCGCGAGACGATGCTCGACTTCTGCGATCCCGAGATCACCGAGGCGCTCCGCTACCACCTCCGCGAGCTGAACGTCGTGTTCCGGTTCGGGGAGCGCGTCGAGCGCGTCGAGGCGCGTGAGGCGGGGACCGTCACCACGCTCGCAAGCGGCAAGGTCATCCCGGCCGACGTTGTCTTCTACTCGGCCGGCCGCGTGGGCGCCGTCGCGGACCTCCAGCTCGAGAAGGCCGGTCTCGAGGCCGACAGCCGCGGCCGCATCGCGGTCGACGAGAACTACCGCACGTCGCTGCCGCACGTCTATGCGGTCGGCGACGTCGTGGGCTTCCCGAGCCTTGCGTCCGCCTCGGCCGAGCAGGGCCGGCTGGCCGCCTGCCACCTCTTCGGCATCCCGGACCACGGCGGAGAGGCGCCGCTGCCGATCGGGATCTACTCGATCCCGGAGATCAGCTACGTCGGGAAGACCGAGCCGGAGCTGACGGCGGCGATGATCCCGTACGAGATCGGGATCTCGCACTACCGGGAGCTCGCCCGCGGCCAGATCCTCGGCGAGGCGCATGGGCTCGTCAAGCTGCTCGTCTCGCCGGCCGACCGGACGCTGCTGGGAGTGCACGCGTTCGGCGCCGGCGCGACCGAGGTCGTGCATATCGGCCAGGCGGTCATGGGGCTCGGCGGAACGATCGACTATCTCGTCGAGTCCGTCTTCAACTACCCGACGTTTGCGGAGGCATACAAGGTCGCGGCGCTCGACGCGCTGAACAAGCTGCGCGCCGTCACGCTCGTCTAGTACCCGAACACGCGGCTCGCGCGTTGTCCCCTTTTGACCTCGGAAGAAGGAGGACGAATGCCTGGTTGGCTCTGGGTCGTGATCGTCGTTGCGGCCCTCATCATCATCGGAGTCGTAGCGGCGGCGGCGCTACGGGCCCGGCGGTCCCGCGAGCTGCAAGGTCGGTTCGGTCCCGAGTACGACCGCGTGGCGGCGGATGCACCGTCGAAGCGGCAGGCCGAAGCGGAGCTGAAGGCGCGCGCCGAACGGCACGACGAGTTCGATCTACGGCCGCTTGACCCGCGCGATCGCGACAAGTACCGCGCGCGCTGGCAGGACGTGCAGGCGAAGTTCGTCGACGACCCGGACGGCGCCGTTCAGGACGCCGACGGCCTGATCCAGGACGTCATGCGCCGGCGCGGGTACCCGGTCGACGACTTCGACACGCGCGCCGCGGATCTCTCGGTCGACCATCCCGACGTCGTCGAGAACTACCGCGCGGGGCACGGGATCGCCGTCGCGCGCGAGCGCGGCAACGCGGGAACCGACGAGCTGCGTCGCGCGATCCAGCACTACCGCTCCCTGTTCGACGCACTCGTCGAGCAGACCGAGGCGGTGGAGGCACGCTCATGACCGAAGAGAGGATTCAGACGGGCGACCTGGTCACGGACGACGCCGATGCCCCGATCGCGCGTGACGAGCCTGTCGGCGGCGTCGAGGGCCGCGAGCGGCTCGAGCCGCTCTTCGAGTCGAGTCGGGAGCAGGAGCTCCGCGAACGGTGGCGCGGGCTCCAGGCGAGATTCGTCGACGAGCCGCGGGACACCGTGAGCGAGGCGGACTCGCTCGTCGCTGAGCTGCTCCGCGATCTGGCGGCGAGCTTCGACAGCGCACGCTCGAAGCTCGAGGAGCAGTGGTCGAGCGGTGCAGACGTCTCGACCGAGGACCTCCGGGTGACCCTGCAGCGGTACCGCTCGTTCTTCGAGCGACTGCTCGAGGCCTAGCGGGTTGCTGCGGCGTAGAGCAGCGCCGCCGCGAGCGCAAAGCACGCGGCGGCCGCTGCCACCGCCGTCTGCGTGAGCGCAGATGCGGCGGCCGCGGCGCCGACCGCTGCGAGCAGCAGCACGTTGCCGAGCGGGCGGCGTCTCAGCGTCAGGGCCGCAACGACCACGACGGCGGTTGTCCCGAGCGAGCTGGCCAGGATGGCGAGCACGCGAGGCAGGACGTCCAGGTGATCCTGCGCGCGGGGGACGTCGCTGCCGGTGAACGTCCCGTGGACGTGCAGGTCGAGGGCGAGGCCGATCGCGACGCCGCTCCAGAGGAGGCCGATCGGCGCCGCCGATCGGCGGCGCACGAGCTGCAGCGACCCGACGCCGAGCAGCGGCGCGGACAGGAGCGCGCCTGCGAGGTAGTAGACGCGGAAGGAGTAGGCGTCCCAGCCGTGGGCGGAGCCCCAGGCCATCGCGGCCGCGGCGGCAGCGAACGAGACGAGGCCGGCCGCCCACGCGTAGCGGCGGCCGCGGGCCAGCAGCCCTGCGAGCCGGAGACAGACCAGCGCCGCGCCGAAGGAGAGGAGGGCGTTCACCCGGCGTAGTCTCGCCCCGACGCTACGCTCCACGCGTGGAGAAGCGGTACCTCTTCACGCCGGGGCCGACGCCCGTCCCGCCCGCCGTGCTCGCGGCCGGGGCGGAGCCGATCGTCCATCACCGCGGCGCCGACTTCCGCGAGATCTACGCGAGCGTGCTCGGGCGGCTGAAGGAGGTGTTCCGCACCGAGGCGGACGTGCTGCTCTTCACGGCGTCCGGCAGCGGAGCGATGGAGTCGGCCGCCGCGAATCTGTGCGCGCCCGGAGATCGTGTCACGGTCGTCAGCCACGGCTCGTTCGGCGAGCGCTGGCTCGCGATCTGCGAGCAGCACCAGTTCGACGTGCACGCGATCCGGTACGAGTGGGGCGAACGGCCCGATCCGGCCGAGGTGGGCGCTGCCGTCCGCGAGCAAGGCACCCGCATCGTGTTCTGCCAGCACTCGGACACGTCGACCGGTGTCGTCTCCGACGTGCAGGCGATCAAGGAGTCGGTCGGCGACGCGACACTCGTCGTCGACGCGGTCTCGTCACTCGGGGCGGTCCCTCTCGAGACGCAGGCATGGGGGATCGACGTCGTCGTGTCCGGCTCCCAGAAGGCGCTGATGGCGCCGCCCGGCCTCGCCATGGTCTCGGTGCCCGACCATGTCCTCGCGCAGGTGAAGCCTTCGCGCAGCTTCTACTTCGACTGGCCGCGCAACAAGAAGGCACAGGATGTGCTCGACGCGGCGTTCACGCCGGCGGTGTCGACGATTCGCAGCCTCGACGTCGCGCTCGGACTGCTGCTCGAGCAGGGGCTCGCGGCAGCGTTCGAGCGTCACGTCCGCCTCGGCCGCGCGACCCGCGCCGGCGTCAAGGCGATGGGCCTCGAGCTGTTCTCGCCCGACGACGACACGGCGGCCGTCGTCACGGCCGTTCGTGCGCCGGACGGGATCGACGCCGACGAACTCCTCCGGCACCTGCGCGACCGTCACGGCGTCACGCTCGCTCCCGGCCAGAAGCATCTGAAAGGGAAGATCTTCCGCATCGGCCACATCGGCTGGTTCGACATCTTCGACATCGCGAGCGCGCTCGCAGCGGTCGAGCTGTCCCTGACCGAGCTGGGTGCGGACATCGAGCGCGGCCTCGCCGTTCCCGCGGCGTTCGAGGCGTTCGAGCGGCCTGCAGCGTCAGACGGAAACCCGGCGTAGGCTTGACGGAGCAGCGTCAGATGACGGAGGCACCGGCTCCGCCGGCGCCGGAGTCATGAAAATATTGGTTCGCGAGGAGATCGCGGACGCGGGGCTCGCGCTGCTGCAGTCGAAGTTCGAGGTCGATGTCGACGTCAGCTCGCCGCTCGAGGACGTGATCGGCTCCTACGACGCGATCGTCATCCGGTCCGCGACGAAGCTGACCGCGGAGCTGATCGACAAAGGCACGCAGCTGAAGGTGATCGGTCGCGCCGGAGTGGGGGTCGACAACGTCGACGTCGATGCGGCGACGCGCAAGGGGATCGTGGTCGCCAACGCGCCCGGCGCGAACGTCGTTTCCGCCGCCGAGCACACGATCGGCCTGCTGCTCTCGCTCGCGCGGAACATCCCGCAGGCACACGCGGCGCTCAGCGAGGGCCGATGGGAGCGGTCGCGCTGGGGCGGCGTGGAGCTCGCCGACAAGGTGCTCGGGGTGCTCGGCTTCGGCCGCATCGGGAGGCAGGTCGCGCGCCGCGCCCTGGCGCTAGAGATGCGAGTCGTGGCGTACGACCCGTTCGTCTCGGCCGAGCGGTTCCGCGAGCTCGGCGTCGAGCCTGCGACGTTCGGCGAGGTGCTCGAGCGCGCGGAGTTCCTGACGCTGCACCTGCCGCTCACCGACGACACGAGGGGCTCGATCGACGCGGACACGATCGCGCACATGCGCGACGGCGTC
>DASXDB010000025.1:0-6977 GCA_036490895.1 Gaiellaceae bacterium | reverse complement strand
CATCGCGTCCTCGCGGACGAGCACCGGCGGCAGCACCGGGATGTGGCCCTTCTGCGCGATCCGGTCGAGCGCCCAGCGGTAGAGCGCGATCTCGAGCAGCGCGAGATCGCCCACGCGGTACACGAAGCGCGACCCCGAGACCTTCCCCCCGCGCTCGACGTCAATCCAGCCGTGCGAAGCGGCGAGGTCGAGGTGGTCGCGCGGCTCGAAGTCGAACACCGGCGGCTCGCCGACCAGCTTGACCGTGACCGCGTCGTCCTCGGTGTCGCCGTCCGGCGTGTCCTCGGCCGGCGGGTTCGGCACGCGGTCGTGGAGCGCTTGAAGCGACTCCTCCGACTCGGCGAGCTCGGCCTCCAGCGGCTGCAGCTGATCCTTGACCGCACGAAGCTCCTGGAGCTGCTCGGGGGTCGGCTTCCCCTTGAGCTTCGTCGTCGCACGCAGCTCCTCGACCTGCGTCTGCAGCTCGCGCTTGCGCACGTCGACCGCGAGGAGCTCGTCGAAGACGCCGGCGGCGCCCTTGCGGGCCAGCGCGGCGCGGTACCCCTCGGGGTCGTTTCGGGCTGCGCGGAGATCGATCACGCATTCGAGTCTAGAAGTGCCTCGAGCACCTGTGCCACGCCTTCATCCTCCGCCGACGGGCAGATCCACCGCGCCAGGGCCTTCACGCGCTCGTGGGCGTTCGCGACGGCGATGCCGAACTCCGGCCACTCGACGAGCTCCACGTCGTTCTCGCCGTCGCCGAACGCGATCGAGTCGGCTTTCGTGAAGCCGAGGTGCGCCGCGAGAAAATCCATTCCGGCGCCCTTCGTCACGCCGGCCTTGGCGAACTCCAGGAAGTGCGGCAGCGACTTCGCGATGTGTGCGCGGTCGCCGAAGGCAGCCTTCATCCGCGGCTCGAGCGCGTCTAGCACGACGGGATCAGCGACGCACACCAGCTTCGTCGGCGGCTCGTCGAGCCAGTCGAGCAGCGGGCCGACGACGTGGAAGTCGACCCGGTTCAGGTCGGCGTACGCGCGCGCCTCCGGCGTGTCCGTCGCGACATACAGCTCGTCGTCGACGTAGACGTTGGGTGAGTGCCCCTCCTCGGCGAGCGCTGCGACGATCTCCCGGGCGAGCCCGACCGGGATCGGCTCGTGCCGCAGCCAGCGCCCGTTCTCGTCGGTGACCACCGCACCCTGGTAGGCGATCACGGGCGCGGCGAGACCTGCCGGTGCGAGCGCCTGCCGCACCGACTTCACCATCCGTCCGGTCACGACGATCACCGGTAAGCCGCCGGCATGCGCGCGCTGCATCGCAGCGATCGTTCGCGGATGCAGCGTGACGTCGGTCCACACGAGAGTGCGGTCGAAGTCGGTTGCGACGACACGGACGTCGACGGGAAAATCAGCGGGAAGTCGGAGCGCGGGACTCAGCCGTTCAGGTCGCCGCCGGACTTCGTGACGACGTAGGCGGTGACGTCCGCGATCTGCTTGGTCGACAGCTGGCCCTTGAAGGAGGGCATGGCGCCGGCGCCCTGCGTGACACGCTGGACCGCCCGCGAGAGCGGCGGCTTCGCCTGATCGAGGTTCGGGCCGACGGTGCCGGTCGACCCGGCGTCCTTCAGCGTGTGGCAGCCGCTGCAGCCCGCGGTCAGGAACACCTTGCGCCCGGCGGTCGGATCGCCGCCCTTGTACTGTGACGGCACGGTCGCGGTCTGCTCCTTCGGAACCGAGCCGACCACCTTCGTCGGCAACGGCGCGGCGGTCTTCTCGCCGGGCTTCGAGGTCGAGCAGCCGACGGCCACGACGAGCACGACGACGAGCGGGAGGAGGCGGCGCACGGGGGCGAGTCTATACAGGGCTCGGGCTGTTCACGCCCGGTTAAGCAGCCGACTGCGCGCCCTGTCCCATCCCTACAATCCAGGCCGTGAAGCGTAGGTCATATGGACGCGACGCCGGCCTGACGGTCCGGATGCTCCTGACGAGCGGCTTGCTCGGCCTGCTCTACGTCGCGTTCGCGGTCATCTTGATCTCGGTCTTGCACGTCGCGTTCGTGCCGATGCTCGTGATCGTCGTCGGCATCGCAGTCTTCCAGTACTACACGTCCGACAAGCTCGCTCTCGCCGCCGCCGGGGCGAAGGTCGTCTCGCGCGAGGATGCGCCGCAGCTGCACGACATGGTCGAGCGGCTGTGCGGGATGGCCGACCTGCCGAAGCCGAAGATCGCGATCATGGACACGCCGGTGCCGAACGCGTTCGCGACCGGCCGATCGCCGAAGCACGCGGCGGTCTGCGTGACGACCGGGCTCTGGGAGCGTCTCGAGCCGAAGGAGGTCGAAGGCGTCCTCGCACACGAGCTCTCTCACATCGCGAATCGCGACGTGCTCGTGATGACGGTGGCGAGCTTCTTCGCGATGCTCGCTGCAATGCTGACGCGCTTTGGCCTGTACGCCGGCATGTGGGGCGGCGGCAACCGGCGTGACAACAACGGCCCGCCGATCTGGCTGATCATCTTCGTGGTCTCGATGCTCGTCTACGTCATCAGCTTCGTGCTGATTCGCATGATCTCCCGCTATCGCGAGTACGCCGCCGATCGCGGCTCGGCGCTGATCACCGGCGCACCGGAGTACCTCATGAGCGCGCTCCAGAAGATCTCGTCGCAGATGACGCTGATCCCGAACCGCGATCTGCGCCAGGTCGAGGGCATGAACGCGTTCTTCATCATCCCGGCGAAGGCGAAGGGCGCCGTCGCAGAGCTCTTCATGGACCATCCGCCGATCGAGAAGCGCCTCGCCGCGCTCGCCGAGATCGCGCGCCAGATGGGCCGCCCGGTCGCCTAGCCGGGTGGGGCTCCGCGACATCCTCTCGGGCCGCAAGAAGCTCCCGGGCCCGAAGGACGATCGCCTCTTCGCGCTGACGACGGCGGCGGTGACGCTCCAGGTCGAGCTCGGGCTCACGTGCGCCGGAGCGGCGGCGATCACGTTCAAACCGCAGTCCTCGGGCGAGTTTCGCAGCGCATTCGACGATGTCGACAAGCTGCTCGACGCGGTTGCACAGCAGTCGGGCTCGACGGTCGAGCGGAAGTCGGACACCTACGGCTACGACTGGATCGTCGTGCACGATCCGCAGCTCGAGGACCTCGTCGGCACGGCGCACACGCTGGCCGCCGAGCTGACGGCGCAAGGGTTCGGCGAGCAGCTGCTCGCGGCCATCTTCAAGTTCGACGGCGGGACCAATCCGGTGTACTGGATCTACGGGTTCAAACGCGGCGCGTTTTGGCCCTTCGTACCATCGGGCAAGGACACCCGAGACAACGCCACCGAGCTCGAGCTGAAAGCGAAGCTCGAACACGAGCTCCCGATCGAACCCGACCTCACCCGTTGGCTCGCGCTCTTCGACGCCCCGCTGTAGCGGCGCCTGCCGCCTTAACCGCGCTCGTCGCCGTCTCGACGCTGCTCCACTGGCTGACGGGCAGGCGCGTCGCGGGGCTCTGGATCATGCCGGACGAGTCGATCTACGCCCTGCGGGCGCTCCGCTTCTGGCGGCACGGGTCGCTGCCGCTGTTCGGCGCGTCCGGGTCGGGGTACAGCGCCCTATATCCGGTGTTCGCGGGCGGGCCTTTGGCGATCGGGAGCACGGCCACGGGCTACGCGACCCTGAAGGCGGTGCAGGCGCTCGTCATGTCGCTCTCCGCCTGGCCTGTGTACGCGTACACCCGCAAGCTCGTTCCCGAGGGATACGCGCTGCTCGCGGCGGCGTTGACGCTCGCGTGCCCGCTCGTCCTTTTCTCCGGCTTCGTCATGACCGAGGTGCTCTACTATCCGCTCGCTGCACTCGCGTTGCTCGCCTCGGCGCGTGCGATCGCGACGACGTCGGTCAAGGATCAGCTGATCGCCGTCGTGCTGATCGCCGCCGCGGTCGCGACGCGGGTGCAGGGAGTCGTCCTGCTGGCCGTGTTTGCGCTTGCGATCGTCGTCGACGCCACCCTCGGTCGCAACTGGCGATCGATCATCCGCTTCTGGCCGATCTGGTCGCTCGCCGCAGCGAGCGCGCTCGTCTCCGCCGTGTTCCCCGACGTCTTCGGGGCGTACGAGTCTGCCGCCAACGGACGCTATAGCGCCGGGCCGGCCGCGCGGCTCACGTACGACCACCTCGGCTTCCTGATCCTCACCGTAGGCGTCGTCCCAGCCGCGACGCTCGTGCTCTCCCTCGTCGAAGCGGCGCGCGATCGCAGCACCGACGCGGCGACACGTGCGCTCGTCGCCGTCACCGTCTGCGCCGTCCTCCTCGTCACGCTGCAGGTCGGGACGTTCAGCTCGAAGTTCTCGCCCCACCTGTTGGGGCGCGATCTCGCCGCGCTGCCGCCGGTGGTGTTCGCCGTGTTCGCCGTGTGGCTCGGCCGCGGCGGTCCGCGGCCGCGCGTGATCACGTCACTGGCCGGGCTCGGTGTCCTTGCGGTGCTCGCGACCGTGCCGTGGAATACCCTCGCGACGCCGGTGGCGCTCCCCGACTCTCTCGGGATCGCGATTCTGCTCGACGACCCACTCGGGTGGAGCCCCGCAACCGCCGTCGCTGTTCTAGGCGCGATCCTGCTCGTACTCTTCGTGCTCACACCACGACTCGAGCTGGTCGCCGTCGGCGTCGTGCTCCTGCTCGGCTGGGCGACGATCGCAGCGTCCGGGCGCGTGGACTCGGCGACCGACACTGCTCAAGCGGCACTGGTCGGGACGCCCCGCGACTGGATCGACCGCAACGTCTCGTCGAACGTCACGTATGTCTACGACGGCGACGAGGCGTCCTGGACGGTGATCTGGGAGCAACGGTTCTGGAACCCGCGGATCGACAGCGTGGTCTCCTTCGTGCCGCACTTCGTGCCAGGCCCCATAGAGCAGCACCAGATCACGCCTCCACGCGACGGGCGCCTGCCGACGGCCGACCGCTACGCGGTGGCGAACGATCAGCTGCAGTTCGAAGGGTCGCCGCTCGTCCACCAGAGCCGCGGCCCCGATCAGTTCGGGCTGACGCTGTGGGAGCTGACACAGCCGGCGCGGATCTCGATGATCGTGCAAGGCACGATCCCGAACGGCGACATCAACGGCTCCGCGACCTTGAGCGCCTTCAATTGCGCAGGCGGGACGCTCCAGCTGACGCTTCTGCCGAAGAGCACGAACAGGCTCGAGATCGATCTCGACGGGCACGTCGCGAGCATCGAGCACATCGGCGGCCGTTCCGTCTGGCACACCAAGGTCAACGTTCCCGCGACGCACGGACCGGCGCCGTGCACCTTCACGATCCGTCCCGACGGCCTGCTCGGCTCGACGGTGACCACCTTCTTGCGCTAGTCGGCGCCGACGCGCACGAGCATCTTGCCGACGTTGTCCCCGCGAAAGAGGCCGGCGAACGCCGACGGAAGCTGCTCGAGCCCTTCGACGATCGTCTCGCGGTAGGCGATCTTGCCCTCGTGCAGCCAGGGAGCCACCTCGGCGAAGAACGCCGGGTACCGGTCGCCGTGGTCGATCACGATGAAGCCCTGCACCCGCAGCCGCTTCGTGACGATCAGACCGAGGTTGCGCGGCCCCGGTTCGGGCCGCTCGTCGTTGTAGCGCGAGATCGCGCCGCACGCGGCGACGCGGCCGAACGGACGAAGGGCGAAGAGCGCGGCTTCCAGCTGATGGCCGCCGACGT
This sequence comes from Gaiellaceae bacterium, assembly GCA_036490895.1. Classification (GTDB taxonomy): domain Bacteria; phylum Actinomycetota; class Thermoleophilia; order Gaiellales; family Gaiellaceae; genus PALSA-600. The sequence continues at coordinate 1,315 of DASXDB010000025.1, read as the reverse complement.
TGTCGAAGTACACGTCGATGCCGTCGGCGAGCGCCTCCTTGGGCGGCGTCTCCCGGTAATCGAACGCCTCGATCCCGAGCGAGCGCAGCCACTCGACCTTCTCGGACGACCCGGCGCTCCCGATCACCCGGAGGCCCTTCAGCTTGCCGATCTGAGCCGCCGCGCTGCCCACGGCCCCGGCGGCGCCGGAGACGTACAGGACGTCGCCCTCCTTGGCCTCGGCGACGTCGACGAGCCCGATCCACGCGGTGAGCCCCGGCATGCCGAGCACCCCGAGCGCGGTCGACGGCGGCGCAAGGCCGGGATCGAGCTTCCGCAGCTGCTTCGCACCGGCGACTCCGCGCTCGCGCCAGCCGAGCCCCGAAAGGACCCAATCTCCTTCGCCGAATCCTGGGTCGTTCGACGCGACGACGCGGCCGACCGCCCCGCCGTCGATCGCCTCCCCCACCCCGTAGGGCGCAACGTATGTGCGGATGCCGCTCATGCGGCTGCGCATGTACGGGTCGACGGAGACGAAGACGTTCCGAACGAGGACCTCGCCCTCGCCCGGATCGCGCTCGTCGAGCTCGCGGAACGCGAAGTCCGACTCCTGAGGAGCTCCTTGCGGCCGTGCAGCGAGCACGACCTCGCGGCTCATGACGCGGCGGGCGACTCGCCTTCGAGCTGCTTCGCCGGCTCGTCGCCAGAGCCGAGCTCGGCCTTCATCTTCGCGAGCTCGTCGTCGACCTGGCCGCTCTGCGAGATCTGCTGCAGCTGGCGGTCGATGTCGTCGCTCGAACCGGTGAGATCCGTGAGCGCTCCCGCCGCCGTCAGCTCGTCGACCGCGCTCGCACGCGCCTGCATCTGCTGCGTCTTGTCCTTGGCGCGCTCGACGGCGCGGCCGACGTCGGCCATGTCGTCGCCGATCCCGCTCGCGGCCTCGCTGATGCGCACCTGCGCCTCGGCGGCCGAGTACTGGGCCTTGATCACTTCCTTCTGCGTGCGGAAGGACTCGACCTTCGCCGACAGCGTGCGCTCGCCCTCGATCAGCTTCTGCTGCTGCGCTTCGAGCTGCTGGCCCTGGGTCATGATGTCCTGGAGCTGGCCCTGGACCGCCGCCTTGCGGGTCAGCGCCTCGCGCGCGAGGTCCTCCCGGTTCGCCTTCAGCGCGTCGCGCGCCTGCCCGTCGAGCTTGTCGACCTGCTGCTGCATGCTCGTGTACTGGAGCTCGAGGCGCTTCTTCGCGGTCGTGACGTCGGCGATGCCGCGCTTGACGTTCTGGAGCTGTTCGAGCTGCTTCTCGTACGAGTAGTCGAGCGTCTCGTTCGGGTTCTCC
>DASXDB010000024.1:0-12734 GCA_036490895.1 Gaiellaceae bacterium | reverse complement strand
ACCTCGACGAGACGGTCGCCGTGTCTGACGGCGACACGGTGCTCGTGCCGCGCGGCTATCACCCGGTGGCGGCGGGCGCGAGGCACGACCTGTACTACCTCAACGTGATGGCAGGCCCGGTGCGGCGCTGGTGCACCACCGTCGACCCGCGCTTCGGCTAGCCGCGCGGCCCGTGATCAGTCGTTGAGGCTGAGGGTCGGTGTCGGTGCGGGCAGCTGATGGTCGCCCGGCGAGGGCACGATCGCGGTGCCGACGGCGAAGAACTCGATCACGTGCGAGCCCCAACCGTGTGAGCGTTCCTGGAGCTGCACGCCGACGATTCCTTCGGCTTGCAGTTCCTCTGCTTCTTTCTGCATCCGCTCCATCGCGAGCTCACGCGCGTCGTAGAGCGCCTGGGTGAAGTTGGGCATCTCGACGTTCTGCCCGACCTGGCGCATCGACGCGAACATCCCTTGGTGGGCGACGTGGTAGACGCATGAGCCCATCACCAGCCCAACGGGCCGGTGTCCCGAGGCAAGGAGCGTCCAGAAATCTTGACCCGAGAGGTCGCTCGTGAAGGGGCGGCCGTTGGCTGCACGGTGCATCTCACCCTCGCGGTGCTTGACGGCCGTGCCGATCGCGATGAACTCGGCCAGGTGCTCGCCCCACTCGTAGCGGCCGATGTCGAGACGTACCCCGACGACGCCGTCGGCGCCGAGTTGGTCCGCCTCCTCCTCCATCCGCGTCATCGCCAGCTCGCGCGCCTCGTACATCGCCTGCGAGAGGACGGCCATCTCGGTCGACTGTTTCCAGCTCGATTGCTGGTAGCCGATGTGGTAGATCGAGCTGCCGATCACCAGCCCCAGCGGGTCGAAGCCGGCCTGCTTGACGAGCAGGAACTCGTTCACCGACAGGTCGGAGGTGAAGAAGCCGCCGCGCATCTGCGCCAGCCGCTCGCGGCCGTGCTCGGGAACGCCCTCGGTCGAGCTCGGGTCATAGCTCATCGGTTTCCTCCTAAGACGTGCGCGGGATGGGAGTCGCGGCTGACGTTGACGGTCAATGCCGGGGTGACAGCGGAAACGGTTTCCGTCTCGGCCGCGATGCTCGTGCCGAGGACGTGCACGGTGACGATCAGGTCGGTGCGGGAAGAGCCGCCGGATGACGCTTCGCGCTCCTCGACGGCGTGCGCGAGCGTGACACCGACCATGCCCGCTGCGCCTTGCCTGCGTGCGTCGGCGCTGACCCGGCCCAGCGCGAGCTCGCGCGCGTCGTAGACGCCCTGGGTGAAGTCGCCGAGCTCCTGGTTCGCCCAGCTGGAGAACATCCCCTGCACCTGTCGCTGCTGCCAGCCGGAAACGACGTAGAGGACACTCGTCGCACCGACGACGCCGAGCGGACGGTACCCCGCCTCGCGGAGCAGGAAGTACTCCTGGCCGGAGAGATCGGTCAGCACCGGCTCCGCCGTCGGCGCGGCACCGTCGATCCGAACGGCAGTGCCGACCGCCACGTACTCGATCGCGCCGGCAGCCCAGTCGTGCCGGCCGACGGTCAGCCGAACTCCGACCACGGCGTGTGCACGCACCAACGTGGCCTCCTGCGCGAGCCTGCTGAACGCCCGCGAGCGGGCGGTGTTCCACGCCTCGGAAAGCGTGACCAGCTCCTGCGAGACACCGCGTGCCTGCCAGCCCGCCCAGGTGCCGGGGCTCTGCTGCCAGCCGACGTGGTAGATCGAGCTGCCCATCACCTGCGCCACCGGCCGCAGCCCGCTCGCTGCGCCGAGAGCGAATTCGTTCACCGACAGGTCGCTCGTGAACAACCCGCCGCCGGCGCCCAGCTCCGCCAACCGCTGCTGCGCCCGAAGCGGCAGCTCGCCGCGCTCGAGCGCCGCCAGCGAGGCAGCCTGCTCCGCCGCCGCCGCCTCCCGCGCCGCGCGGTCATCCCCTCCGTTTGCTCCGCGGCGGAAAAGCGGCACTAGCCGGACAGCAGCTCCTGCAGCGCAAGCTGCGCCCGCTCGTTCGTCTGGGCCTCCTCGGCCAGGTCGCGCGCAAGCGCTCCCAGCCAGTCGTCCAACGACAACTCCTCGCTCTTCAGCACGACGCCGCGCACCGCCTTCGCGCGCCGAGCGTCGATCCCGTCGCGGGTCGAGAGCGAGTACCGCACGTCGCCGAGCTGGCACTGGATCCGTTCGACCCGCTTCTCCTTCCCCAGGAAGCGCGTCGCGCGGCGCTCCACCTGCACTCGATCCGGAAGCGCCTCGTCGAGCTTGACCGCCAGCACCTCGACAAAGGTCTTCACGTCCCTACTCGACGCGCGCAGCGATGCGGCGACCAGCTCGACGTCGATCCCCGCCTCACCCATCCGTGCGAAGACTAGACCGTCGAAGGATAGGGTCGTCGCATGGACGTACCGGAACCTGTGCGACGGCTGGCGTTGTGCCCGTTTCACGAGTTGCCCGTTCCGCCTGACGTCGAACGTGTGGAACTCGACGGCGCGTTCATCAGCATCAACCGTTGGCCGACCGCACAGGTCGTGGGAATGCATGGTGGCGGGCCCTCGAGCGTCGCAGCGACTGTCGAAGCCGCGCGTGCCGTTGCCCGAGAACGGGGCAAGACGATCGTCGCCTGGTGGGTGCCGCCGGATCAGGGCCACGTCGCGCCTGCGCTCGAGGCGGCCGGGCTCGTCAACGAGGACACGCCCGGATTCGAGGCGATCGAGAACGCGCTCACGCTCGTCGAGCCACCACTCGGAAACGCGGTCGATGGTGTCGAGGTGCGGATGGCCGAGACATGGGACGACTTCCGCGCCGCAATGCGCGTCGTCGAGGAGGCATTCGGAATGCCGCACGTGACCGACGACGAGCTGCGCTCCCGATATGACGACTACCGGCACCCGGACAATCCGGGCCGCGGGTTCGTCGCTCTGCTCGACGGACGCGTCGTCGGCACCTCATATGCGGCGTTCGGCGATGCGGGCGTCAATCTGTTCGGCGGCTCGGTGCTGCCGGAAGCCCGCGGCCGTGGCGTCTACCGAGCACTCGTTCAGGCGCGGTGGCATGCGGCGGCCGCTCGCGGGACACCGGCGCTGACCGTGCAAGCGGGCCGCATGTCGCGACCGATCTGCGAAAGGCTCGGTTTCGCCTTCCTCGCACCCATCCGCGTCTTCGTCGATCAGCTCTAGCCACCGACGAGATCGCCGTCAGGCGTTTTCGCGTTCCCGTAGCTCGATCCGGCGGATCTTCCCGGTCAGCGTCTTCGGGAGATCGTCGACGAATTCGATCTTGCGTGGGTACGCGTACGCCGAGAGACGATCGCGCACGAAGGACTTGATCTGCTGGGCGAGCTCGTCGGACGGCTGACTGCCTTCCGCCAGGACGATGAATGCCTTGACGACGTTGCCGCGTTTCTCGTCGGGCGACGCGACGGCTGCGGCTTCGCGCACGGCTGGATGCTCGAGACATGTCGACTCGACTTCGAACGGCCCGATTCGATAGCCGGCCGAGATGATGACGTCGTCGGCGCGTCCGGCGTACCAGACGTAGCCGTCCGCGTCGACCGTCGCGGCGTCCTTGGTGTGGAACCACTCGCCGTCGAAGGTCTCACGGGTCGCCTCGTCGTTTCGCCAGTACCCGAGTGGATAGTGGGGGTTCGAACGAGCGCGGAGACAGATCTCTCCTCGCTCCCCTCTCGGAACCTCCTGCTCGTCTTCGTCGAGCACCCGGACGTCCCAGCCCGGCATGGGTCGCCCCATCGAGCCTTCCCGGACCTCCATCCACGGGAAGTTGCCGACGAGGGGGTACGACTCGGTGAGCCCGTAGTAGTCGAGGACGGTGACGCCGTACTCCTGCCGAAACCACCGAATCGCCTCGGGGTTCAATGGCTCTCCCGCGGAACAGACCCGCCGGAACTGGCACGGGTAGCGAGCACCGGCGTCCTCGACGGCCATCATCGACCGCATCGCTGTCGGCGTCGTGAAGACATTCGTGACCCGGTGGCGCGAGAGAAAGTCGAGTTGCTTGTGCGGGTCGAAGCCGCCGGCCCGCCGGTAGACGTGTTGGACTGCGCCGAGCCGCCACGGTCCGAGCAGCGGCGCGATCCCGGCGGCCCACGCCCACTCCCCCATTCCGTGGAATCGCTCGCCGTCTTGAACCTCGTGACAGTAGGTGAACTCCTCGTGGCCGAGGATGTAGCGATGGGCATGGACGATGCCCTTCGCCAGTCCCGTCGTTCCGGACGTGTAATAGAGCTGTGCGGGATCGTCAGCCTTCGTGTCGCAGCTGATCTGCTCGGTGGATGCCTCGACGAAGGTCTCACCCGTGAGGGTCAGGAGCGGCGGCGCCCAACTGCGGTCGAACCGCGCGGCGTTCTCTTCATCGGTGACGAGGAGCCTCGGCTCGGAGTCCTGAAGCCGATGTCGAATGCCGTCGTCGCCGTACAGGACCGACATCGAAAGGAGGATCGCGCCGAGCTTCCAGACCGCGAAGAAGATCGCGGCGGTCTCCGGTGTCGGAGGTAGCACGACGGCGACGCGGTCGCCTCTCTCGACGCCCCTGTCCGCCAAGACGTGCGCCGCCTGGTTCGCGAGGTCCTGCAGCTCCCCCCAGGAGAGCTCGCGGGAGGAGCCGTCGAAACTCTCCCAGACCATCGCCGGCTTGTCACGCGGATGCTTCTCGCAGACATCCCGGGCGATGTTGTAGCGCTCGGGCACCTGCCAGTGGTGTCGGCCGACGACCTCGTCGTATCGAGACATCGACGCCGCTCGACGGTGCGTCACGGCGCAAGAGTACGCCAATAGCGGTGACGGCGACCCGCGCGGTGCCGCGACGAGGCATGGAAAATCGCCGCGCCGGGTACGCAGCCTCGTCCGGCCTCGCACCGCCGCGACCCAGGCGGCCGTGAACCGAGGGAACCGACACCGAACGTCGTTCCGGGGCAATCCGAAACGCACCGGGCGACGTAGTGGCTGGGTCCCATCAATTGGTTGTGGAGGGAGAGCCGTATGGCCGGTTCCATCCGCTTCATCCTGTCCCCGAAGGCTCGCAGGGTCGTGCTCGGGATCGCACTCGTCGTTGCGATCTTCGCCCTACCCGTCGCGGCCGGCGCCGACGCGCCGGGGGTCTCGCCGAATCCGATCGGCGAGCTCGACTGCAACGGCTTCAGCCCGATTCAGCAATCGCTGAAGCCGACGATGGCGTGTACCGATCCTCGTTCGATCTACGACGATGCCGGTGCACGCTTCAGCGACAACGGGCACTACGTCGGTCACGACGAGCCCAGCATTCGCTTCCTGTCGTCGAAGCCCGGCTCGGGCAACGACGTCACGTTCACCGAGACGCTGCCCCGCGATCCTACGGACGCACCGACCGTCGCGAATCCCGGCAGCGACGTCACGCACTGGTTCGAACTGTCAGTGGCGCCCTGGTTCGGAATGGCGCTCTGCAATCCCTATTCCTACCCGCAGTCGTCGTGCAAGCCTGAGAGCGATACGAACGCTCCGCACGGCGGCAGTCAGGGCGGCGGCAGCTCCTTCCTCGAGGTGCAGTTCTACCCACCCGGGATGGCGCCGTTCTTCGACAGCATCAGCTGCGACAACACGCACTGGTGCGCATCGCTGCACATCAACGACCTCGAATGCAGCGGCCAGTTCCACCACTGCAACACAAACTGCGAGGAGCCGACCAACTTCGGCTTCATCCAGCGCGACGGAGTTCCCACCGGACCGGCCGGTCCGCAGGTCGCCACCTTCCAGACCGTCACGCCGAACGGCATGACGCTGCTGATGGATCCCGGTGACCAACTGCGCGTGCGTATCTTCGACTCGAACCTCTCGGGAGGTGGTCGTGCACTCGAAGTGCACATCGACGACCTGACGACAGGGCAGAGCGGGTTCATGCAGGCGTCCGCGGCGAACGGCTTCATGGCGACGATCCTCGGCAACTGCAAGGGCGTCCCGTTCAACTACGAACCCGAGTACGACACCGCCAGCCCGAACAACATCGTTCCCTGGGCAGCGCTGCTCGGCGGGATCCTCACGCAGTACGAGATCGGGCACTTCACCCCGTGCACGTCGCTGTCGAACCCCGCCAGCGGCGGCCTGCTCGCTCTCACCGCCGGTGACCCGTACTCGCTCACCTGCAACGGCCCGTACGAATCGACGGCCGACGACGGGACGGCCAATCCCGAGCCGCCCGGAGGTGATGCGTTCTGCTACCCGGTTGGAGACACGCACACCACGCTCAACCAGTTCGGGATCACGGCTGATTCGAACGAGGTCACCGGCTGTCTGGACTTCCTGGCAGGCGGCGACCTCGACTTCGACGGAACGCCCTACCGCGCCGACTGGCCGAACAGCCTGACGCCGAACACGTTCCCGTCTACGTTCCTCCAGGACCAGCCGACGACGAGCGGGAGTACGTATCCGCAGCTGCAGTTCGAGACCGACGCGCCTGCCAGCGAGTCGACCTGCTCGCCTGCGGCGACTGGCAACTGCACCGTCACCGGGCCGAACTTCCCGGGGGCGTTCTATCCGTACTTCACGCAGGCGTCCGTCGGAGGAGTCTGTAAGTGGGAGTTCGGGCAGATGCCGAACGGCAACGACTTCGGCGGAGCCGCGCAGTACGGCGTGTCGTCGTCGTACTTCTTCGGCACCGACGCGAGCCCCGTGATGGACAACCCGACAACCTGCTAGCGCGTTTCTCGGCCGGCGGCGGGCGACTCGCTCGCCGCCGGCCGGGACCACGTCGCCCGCGCGCGTAACGCCGTCGCGACTCGGCGAGTCTGTCGCGTGTGTTCAGACGTGCACCGCTCCGGGAAGGCCGGCGGATCTTTGCCGTCTGCTGCGCCTTCTTCCTCTTTGCCGTCGGCTGAACGATCGACCGCGCCCCGTGCGGGCCGCGCCGAGGAACGGCCGCCGAGATCCGCCGACCCACCACTCCCTGAACCGTTCGAACCGGCCGTGCGCCTATCCTGGTCGGCGTGGTAGGCCGGCAACGTCGACGGAGGCGTTCCCGCCGCGGGGTCTGGATCGCAATCGCGCTCGTCACGGCTCTCGCCGGCGGGATCGCGGCGGCCGTCGCCCTGCTGGCGGGCGCGAGCCTCGCCGAAGACAGCTCGGCGCTCGCGCGCGTGCACCTCCAGCTGTTCGCGGGCCGAATCGCAAGCGTGCACGCCTTCGCCCCCGACGGAACCGCGATCCCGCTCACGGTCAGCCACGGCCGCCTGACGCCGCGCGCGCGACTCGAGCCCGGCGAGACCGTCTCGGTACGGGTCGTCGTGCGCCGCCCCGGCTGGTCGGCCTGGGCGCTCGGCGCCGAGCGGCACGAGCGTCTCACGGTCCAGACGCCGGTCGCGCACATCGTCGACCGCTGGCCGACGGGCGCGCGCCCGCGTATCCGCTTCGACACCGCCGTGGCCACCGTGGCGATCGGCGGCAAGCACGTCGACGCAACGGGCACGACGGTCGAACTTCCCACGACAAAGGCCGCGGGCGCCGTGAACGTCGCGGCGGCCGCACGCGCGTGGGAGAAGCTCGGCCCGCGGGTCCGCGTGACGTGGTTCCCGAAGGCGAACGAGCCGATCGTGCTCGCCGCACCCGCGCCCGGCACGCAGCTCGATCCACTGACGCCGCTCCGCCTGACGTTCTCGCGGACCGTCTCGTCCGTGCTCGGGAACGACCATCCTCGCCTCTCACTGCGGCAACAGGGCAAGTGGGTGCAACTGGACACCCACACGCTCGTCTTCCGGCCGAGCGGCGACGGCGCACCGTTCGAGGCCGACGAGACCGTTCACTTCCCGAAACCGGTGCGCGTGCTCGGCGGGTCGACGTGGCACGTCGCGCCGGCGTCCTTCCTTCGCCTCCAACAGTTGCTCGCGCAGGAGGGGTATCTGCCCCTCACGTGGACGCCCGCCGGCACCGACGTCCCGCTGACGAAGCGGGCCGAGCTCGCGGCGGCGACCGAGCCGCCGGAGGGATCGTTCGACTGGCGCTACCCGAACACGCCGCGCGAGCTCGTGTCCCTCTGGAACCCCGGCGAGCCGGACACAGTCACGCGCGGCGCGGTGATGATGTTCCAGCACGACCATGGGCTGACGGTCGACGGGATCGCCGGCCCGCAGGTGTGGCACGCCGCGATCGCCGACGCGGTCGCGGGCAAGCACGAGCCGGGCGGCTACAGCTACGTGTACGTGCACCGGAACGTGCCGCAGCTGCTGACGCTCTGGCACAACGGCCACATCGTCCTCACGTCGCCGGGCAACACGGGTGTGCCGGCGGCGCCGACGCAGCTCGGCACGTGGCCGGTGTTCGAGCACATCCCGGTCGGCCGAATGAGCGGCCGGAACCCGGACGGCACGCACTACAACGACCCGGGCATTCGCTGGATCAGCTACTTCCACGGCGGCGAGGCGCTGCACGCGTTCAACCGCGCGTCGTTCGGGACGCCGCAGAGCCTCGGCTGCGTCGAGCTGCCGCTCGACCAGGCGGCGAAGGTGTGGCCGTACACGCCGATCGGGACGCTCGTCACGATCGAGAACTGACCGTCAGCCCGGATACTCGTCCTTGCGGCGGATGCTCGCTTCCGAGGCTTCGGCCTTCGGGACGCGCTCGAGCAGGAAGCTGAAGTACGGCGCGACGAACGGATCGGGAGCCGTCACCGAGTACGTGAAATAGACGGTACCGTTCTCCTTCGCGAACGCGATCCACGTCGGCGCCTCGCGCAGGCCGTCCTCGAGCTTGGCTCCCACCTGCTTCGACCAGTCCTGCAAGAACTCCGGCGGGTCTTTGAGCAGCTCCTGGATCTGCGGGATCTGCTGCGCCTGCTCCTCTGTGAGAGCGAGACCGAGGTCGAACGCGAACTCGGTGTTGTACGTCGAGACGTACGGGAACTCCCAGCCCATCCGCTTCTTGTAGGCGATCAGGTCGTCGATCGGCGCGCGCGAGAAGCAGATCAGCGTCACGTCGCTGTGGTTCAGGTGGATGCGGTTGCCGTCGAGGCCGTCGGCCAGGCTCGTGCAGCCCGGGCAGGCGCCGAGCGTGTAGTCGGGGCCGTACATGATGTTGTAGGCAAGGAGCTGCGAACGCCCGTCGAAGAGCTCGGCGAGCGTCTTCTTGCCGTCCTCGGTGTCGAACTCGTACTCCTTCTCGATCGGCACCCATGGGAGCTCGCGGCGCTTGGCGACGATCTCCACGTTCCGCGTTCCCTGCTCGGCCTCGAGCCTGGCGAGCTCGTCGCGGGCGGCCTGGTATTCCTCACGGGTTCCTGTCGCGTGACTGGGCATTTCGTCTCCTTCCCGTTGGGTCACAGCTAGGACTCGTGACCGCCGCGAAATTCATCGAAACCTAGTTCCATTTCAACCCAGCGATCTGCGCGAGGTTGAGATTCCCGCCGCTGAGCACGCACACGACCTTCGAGCCTGGCGGCGCAGGGATGAGCCCGTGGAGAAGCGCCGCGACGGGCGCGGCGGCGGCTCCCTCGACGACCAGCTTGCAGTAGTGCATCGTCCAGAGCATCGCGTCGAAGATCTCCTCGTCTGGAAGCGTGACGACGTCTTCGACGTGAGTGCGGACGATGTCGAAGGTGTTCTGTCCGACGCGCATCACCTTGAGGCCGTCGATCGCGCAATCGACCTGGTCGAGCGTCGTCAGAGCTCCGGCGGTCAGCGACGTCTTCATCGCCGGCGCTCCCGAGGATTCGACGCCGTAGATCCGCACGTCGGGATTACGTGACTTCAGCGCCAGGCTCACGCCGGAGATCAGGCCCCCGCCACCGATCGGGACGACGACCACGTCGACGTCGGGCAGGTCGTCGTGGATCTCGAGCCCCACCGATGCTTGCCCCACGATCAGATCCGGGTCGTCGAAGGGATGGACATACGTCAGGCCCTCGTCCACGACCAGTTCCTGCGCCTTCTCGTTCGCCTCGTCCCAGATCGTCCCGTGGAGGACGACGTCCGCGCCGTAGGCCTTCGTCGCCTCGATCTTCGACGGCGTCGCGTTCTCCGCCATGACCACGACCGCGCGGATGCCGTAGATCGCAGCCGCCAACGCGACGCCCTGGGCGTGGTTGCCCGCCGAGGAACAGACGACGCCGCGGGCGCGCTCCTCGTCGGTGAGGAGCGCCAGCTTGTTGAGCGGCCCACGGAGCTTGTACGAGCCGGTGCGCTGGAACATCTCGGCCTTGAGCTGGACGTCGAAACCGGTGCGCTTGCTGAGCGTGGCAGAGGTGAGAAGCGGCGTGCGGCGCGCGTGCTTCGAAACGCGCTCCCGAGCCTCCTCCATCCGTTCGGTTGGAATGGTGATCGTCGTCCTCCTTCGAGCTAGTCGATCAATTTGCGCTGCATCGCGAAGATCGCAAGCCGCCAGATACCGAGACCGAAGAGCATGAGTGCGCCGACGCGCAGCAGGTCGACCCAGCCGAGCACGCCGAACGCGGAGTCTCGCACCAGCTGGACGCAGTGGTGGAGCGGGTTCACCTCGCCGAGCACCTGCGCCCACTTCGGCAGCTGGTTGAGCGGGAAGAACGTGCCGGCGACCAGGAACAGCGGCGTCAGCACGGCGCTGACGATGTAGCTGAAGTTCTCAATCGACTTCGCGAAGCCGGCGACCATGATCCCGAAGCACCCCCAGCCGAAGCCGGCGAGCCAGGCGATGAACGGCACGGCGAGCATCTCCCAGCGGATCGGGAGCCCGAAGAACATCGCAACGATCATCGGCACGCAGCCGTAGACCCCTGCGCGCGTGGCGATCCAGAGCGCCTCGGCGGTGACGAGCTCCTCCGTGTCGACGGGCGCGGCGAGGATCGCGTCGTAGGTGCGCTGGAACTGGTACTTGACGAACGTCCCGAACATCGCCGGGAACGCGCTCGAGAAGAGCACCGCCGTCGCGACCGTGCCGGTGCCGACGAACTCGACGTACTTGTAGCCGCCGACCCGCGACACGAGCGAGCCGAACCCGAAGCCGAAGGCCAGCAGGTAGATCGTCGGCTCGACCGTCGACGAGAACGTCGCCGAACGCCAGTACGACGAGAAATTGACGACCTCGCGGACAAGCACGCCGGACAGCGCGGAGCGCTCGAAGCGGTGAAGCCGCTGCGTGCGCTCGACGGCCGCCACTCAGCCCACCTCCGAGGCGTCAGACACCAAGGGTGTCTGACGCCCCTTCGGCCGCAACGGAGACGAGCCCCGGGTGTCAGACACCAAGGGTGTCTGACACCTCTTCGGCCGGCGCCCCATCAACCGATCTCCTCGCCGGTCAGGAGCACGAACACGTCTTCGAGGTTCGCCGGGCGCCGCTCGCCGTCGAAGCCGTCGGAGGTGCCGAGCACTGCGACGCTCGTGCCGGTGCGGCGCGTGCGCAGTCCGCGCTCGCCCGCTTCCTGCTCGACCTCGGCGAGCCGCGACGGCGCGCCGTACACCTCCAGCACCTCGCTGCCCGCATGCTCGGCGACGAGGTCGGCGGGCGGCCCGGCTGCCACCGCCTTGCCGTGCGACATGATCAGCACGGTGTCGGCGAGGCGCTGCGCCTCCTCGATGTAGTGGGTCGACATCAGGATCGTCGTCCCCTCGCTGCGCAGCCGGTCGATGAGCGCCCAGAGCTCCTGGCGGATTTGCGGGTCGAGCCCGACCGTCGGCTCGTCGAGCAGCACGAGCCGCGGCCGGTGCACCAGGGCGCGCGCGATCAGCAGCCGCCGGCGCATCCCGCCGGAGAGCTTGTCGACGCGCGTGTCGCGCCGGTCCTCGAGCCGCGCGAGCTCGAGCCCGCGCTCGATCGCCGCCTTCCGCTCGCGTCGCGGCACGCGGTAGAGGTACGAGAAGACGAGCAGGTTCTGCTCGACGGTGAGCGTGGTGTCGAGGTTGTCGAGCTGCGGCGTGACGCCGAGCTGCGCCCGCGCCTGCTTCGATTCGTCGGGCATCCTGAAGCCGAGCACGTCGAGCTCGCCCTCGTCGGCGATCGTCTGCCCGGTGAGCATGCGCATCGTCGTCGACTTGCCGGCCCCGTTCGGGCCCAAGAGGCCGACGCAGGTTCCCGCGGGAACCTGGACGTCGAGGCCGTCGACGGCGGTGATGGCGCCGTAGCGCTTGACGACGCCGCGGAGGTTGATGGCGAGCTCGGTCATCGACCCGCGACGCTAGCAACGTTGGCTCGGTACCTCAGTGACCGTGGTTGCGGGCCGCTGCCGCAGCGCGACTGAGCCCTTCGAGCCCGCGTTCGAGCTCGGCTTCGGTCGGCCAGGCGAAACCGAGCCGGAAGAAACGCCGTTCCTGATCGAACCAGTGCCCTGGGCCGACGTACGTACCGTGCTGCTCGAGCAGAGCCCGGTAGAAGACGTCGACGTCGACGTCGAGCTCGGGCCGGAGGCGCGGGAAGCCGACCACCCCTGCTCGAGGCTCGACCCACTCGAAGTACTCGTGGTCGTCGATCCAGTCGCGGACGATCGCCAGATGCCGCTGCGTCGTCGCCCGCACGAGCGGCACGATCTCGGAGCGCCGTTCGAGGACGCGCGCAGCCAGCTCTTCCTCGAGCACCGCGCCGCAGATGAGGATCTGCTCCTTCGCTGCGAGCAGCGTCTCCAGAAGGCCGTCGTCTCGACACGTCAACCACCCGATCCTCAGGCCGGGCAAGCCGTACGTCTTCGACATCGACGAGACCGCGATGACGCGCGGGGAGAGCGACGCCGCCTGCGGTAGAGGCTCGTCGTAGGCGAGCTCCCGATAGGTCTCGTCGACGAGCAGCCGCGCGTGCGGGTGGCGCTCGACGAGAAC
>DASXDB010000023.1:0-16162 GCA_036490895.1 Gaiellaceae bacterium | reverse complement strand
CATGTTCTCGTTGAACGAGTGCACGAATCCGAGCGAGAGATACGCCCCGCCCATGGCTGCGATCGCACCCGACGCGATCACGGCGATGTAGCGGATCTTGTAGACCGAGATGCCGACGGTGTCCGCCGCGCGCGGATGCTCGCCGACGGAGCGCAGCCGCAGACCGTACGGCGTGCGGAACACGAAGATGTACGTCCCGATCAGAAGGACGAACGACAGCCAGATCATCAGGTTGAGCTGGCCGATGATCGGACCGACGAAGTACCAGTTGTTCAAGAAGTGGAGGTGCACATCCGGGATGCCGTAGTCGGCGACGTTGCCCGGCGTGCCCGAGTCGCCGTACTTGTCGATGAAGATGTAGCCTGTGATCCCGAGCGCGAGGAAGTTGATCGCCGTGCCCGAGATGATCTGGTCGACCTTCAAGTGAATCGCCCAGAACGCGTGCACCGCGGCCATCGCCATCCCGGCGAGCGACGCCGTGATGAGGCCGATCACCCACTCCCAGCCGGGCGCCCAGCCGTGCGCCCAGATCGCGCCCCAGATCCCGAAGAACGCGCCGGTGAGCAGCATGCCCTCGAGCGCGACGTTGATCACACCGCTGCGCTCGCAGAAGAGCCCGCCGATCGCGGCGAACGTGAGCGGGGTCGCGTAGCGCAGCGTCGCAGCGAGGAGCGCGCTCCAGACGACGACCGTGTCGAGGTGCGCCTCCGATGACCGGGTCGCCAGGACGCCGAAGATGATCCCGAGCACACCGGCTGCGACAGCTCCGCCGCCGATCCGGTGCTGCTCGCGCGACCACGTCCAGATCCCGGCCGCGATCGCGAGGATGCCGAGGAGGATCGGGAGGACCGCCGTGCGCGACGCGAGCGGCGGGAGCGCGAGCCAGAACGCGATTGCGCCGATCGCGATGCCGCCGGCGCCGATCGTCTTCGGGTCGCTCCACTTGATGCCGCCCACCCGTGCTGCGATCGCCGTCATGCCGGCCGCCTCCGCTTCTTCAGCCACACGCCGATGCCGCCGAGGTTCAGCCCGACGAAGAGGATCACGAGCCCCTGGATGATCGTCGTCAGGTTGCCGGCGAGGTCGGGCCGGAAGATCGACGGGTCGAGCTGCCTGCCCGACGTGCCGTTGATCAGCGCGCCGAAGAGGAGCGAGGCGAGCCCGACGCCGAGCGCGGTGTTGCGCCCGAGCAGCGCCGCGGCGAGGCCGATGAAACCGATCTGGCTCGCCTGGATGTCGTTCTCGCCGATGCGGTACTCCCAGCCCGTGATGTCGAGTGCGCCCGCGAGGCCGGCGAATGAGCCCGAGATCGCCATCGCGAGGAAGTAGTTGCGCGCGACGGAGACGCCGCCGTACCGTGCCGCCTCTGGGTTGAAGCCGACGGCGCGCACTTCGAAGCCGAGCGTCGTCCGGTTGATGATCAGCCAGTAGACGACGAGCATCCCGATCGCGATGAAGATCCCGATCGAGAGCCCCTGCAGCAGCGCGACTCCCCAGAACACGGGCAGCTTCGCGCCGTCGGCGATGTCGTTGGAGATCGGGATCGACGGCTGCGAGCCCTGCAGCGGGCCGCCTTCGCCGAACAGGTACGAGCCGACCCAGTAGGCGATCCAGTTGAGCATGATCGTCGAGATCACCTCGTGCGCGCCGACCGTCGCCTTGAGAATGCCGGCGATACCGGCCCAGACCGCGCCGGCGAGCGTTCCGACGATCAGGCACAACGTCACGTGGAGGAACGGGTTCATGTGGATGAACGACGATCCGAGCCACACGGCGAAGATCGTTCCCGCGGTGTACTGACCTTGGCCGCCGATGTTGAAGAGCCCGCAGCGGAACGCGAACGCGAGCGCCAGCGCCGTGAGGATGATCGGCGTCGTCAGGAGCAGCGTCTGCTGCAGGTTCCCCGCCGCGATCGAGGCGGTGTCCCACGGGAACCACATCTTGTGCGTGGCGAACGGGATCCGCGCGTGATAGCTGCCGACATGGAAGAACCAGTTGAGGCCGGTCCCGTTGAAGACCGCGTGGTAGACCTTGAACGGGTTCTTCCCCGTCACCAGCACGACCAGGCCGCCCATGAGGAAGGCGATGACGGTCGTGATCAGGGGGGCGATCGTCCCGGACAGGCCGCCGAAACGTGGCCTGAAGTGCTGCTGCGGGCTCGGCTCGGAGCCCGTCGGGACGACCTCCTCCGGTGTCACCTCTTGATCGTGATCGCTCACGCCGCTTCCTCGCGCTTGCCGCCCGTCATCGCGAAGCCGAGCTCCTCTTCGGTCGCGGTCGGCGGGAACTCGCCGACGATGCGGCCCTCGTAGATCACGAGGATGCGATCGGAGAGCGACAGGACCTCCTCCAGCTCGAGGGAGACCAGGAGCACAGCACGGCCGGCATCACGCTGCTCGACGAGGCGGCGGTGCACGAACTCGATCGCCCCGACGTCGAGCCCGCGCGTCGGCTGTGCAGCGATCAGCACCTTCGGGTCGGCATCGATCTCCCGTGCCAGCACGACCTTCTGCTGGTTCCCGCCCGAGAGCGCGCCGGCCGGCGTCGACGGCTGCCCACCGCGGACGTCGAACTCCTTGAGCAGGCGGCGCGCGTGGTCGAGCATCGCACCGAGGTTCAGGAAACCGGTCCGCGAGTTCGGCGCCGACCGGTAGCTGTGCAGCGCGATGTTCTCGGTCAGCGAGAACGGAAGCACGAGGCCGCGGCGGTGGCGGTCTTCGGGGATGTGCCCCACGCCCGCGTCGAGCGCCCGTCTGGCATTCGCATGCGTGAGGTCGCGGCCGTCGACCACGATCCGCCCCGAGGCGGGGTGCCGCAGGCCGGCGATCGCGTCGATCAGCTCGGACTGGCCGTTGGCATCGACTCCCGCGAGGCCCACGATCTCGCCGCCTCGCACCTGGAAGCTCACGTCGCGGACCGCCTCGAGCCCGCGATCGTCGATCACGGAGAGGTTCTCCACCTGGAGGAGCGGCTCGTTCGGGCTCGCCGGGTGCTTGTCGACGCGTAGCAGCACCTCACGGCCGACCATCATGCGCGCCAGCCCTTCTTCGGTCGCACCCGCGGCGGGAACCGTGTCCACGACGACGCCGCGGCGCAGCGTGGTGATGCGGTCGGCGATGTCGAGCACCTCGTTCAGCTTGTGCGAGATGAAGATGATCGATTTCCCCTGCGACTTGAGCGATCTGATGATCTCGAAGAGCTCCTGCGCCTCCTGCGGCGTCAGCACCGCGGTCGGCTCGTCGAGGATCAGGACCTCCGCACCGCGGTAAAGCGCCTTCAAGATCTCGACACGTTGCTGCTGGCCCACGGTGATGCGGTCGATGCGCGCATCGGGATCGACGGCGAGGCCGTATCGCTCCGACAGCTCGCGCACGCGCTTGCGCGCCGCGTCGTAGTCGAGCAGTACGCCCAGGTACCGCGGCTCGGTTGCGAGCACGATGTTCTCTGCCACGGTCATCACCGGGATCAGCATGAAATGCTGATGCACCATCCCGATCCCGTGCTCGATCGCAGCCTTCGTCGAGCCGAGGTCGATGTGCCTGCCGTCGAGCAGGATCTCTCCGCCGTCGGGCGTGTAGAGCCCGTACAGGATGTTCATCAGTGTCGACTTGCCCGCGCCGTTCTCGCCGAGCAGCGCATGCACCTCGCCGCGACGGAGGTCGAAGTCGACGTCGTCGTTCGCGAGGACGCCGGGGAACCGCTTCGTGATCGCGCGCAGCTCGAGGAGAGGGGCGTCCGCCATCGCTCCGGGCGATCCTATCCGGCTTTCGCGCCGCCGCTCGCCAAGTCCTGCGCCGCCGCACGCGCACCTGCGACGGCGGAGGGACCGACACGCGGATCGAGGTTCCCGACGCCGATCGCCCCGGTTCGCGGGCCGAAGACCACGTCGCCGCCGTGGAAGACGCCGCTCACCGCCTCGCGGGCGACGAGGCCCGCTGCGACCGCGGGAAACATGAAGTCTCCGAGTGCGAGCGCCGGCATGTTCTGCTCGTGGGCCGCCGACGCCGCAGCGGCGGCGCACAGTCCGCCGTGCGCCATCACGACGACCGCGGAGCGCCCGATGCCCGTGAGCGCAGCCTCCTTGCAGCGCGCGGGCACCGAGCGCGACCACTGATGGAGGACGGCGACCCCGGGTGCGGCGGCATGCACGCCTCGGCCGAACGCGGCCGCGAGCGCGCGCTCCTCCGGGCCGACCCACGCGACACGCGCCGACGGCCCCGTCTCGGCCGCGGCGAGACCGGCCGTGACTCCCGCGAGGTACGCGGCGTCGTCCTCGGCCAGCACGAGCCCGGCGAGGTTCGGCGCGTGCTGCCCCTTCACGCTCCCCCCGACGAGCGCGAAGTGGATCGTCGGATGCGCGCGCGCGACCGCCGCGACGGCGTCGGCACTCGCCGCATGCGAGTCGACGACGACGAGCGGGTCGTCGGCGATGTGCGCCAGCCTCTCGTGCCGGGGGACGATTCCCGGCACGTCGATCGTCAGCGAGCCCACGACCCCGATGCGGAGACCGCTCGGCGCGGTGGTCGTTTTCGTTGTCGTGCGTCCTGTGGTGCCGTGGTGTCCGCCGCACCCGCTGACGGCGAGCACGCACGCGAGCACGGCCACGAAGCGCATCGACGACAACCCTAGATGTGTGAGGGACGGGCCGTCCGGCCCGCCCCTCTGGACGACTCGAGCTCCGACGCGTCTACTTGACGGTCGTCGGGATGCCCTTGATCTGGCCGGCCTTGAGCTTCGCGAACTGCGCAGCCACCGCGCTCTTGATCGACGCGGGGACCTTCGAGCTCCACTTGCCGTAGCCGACGCCCTTGATGACGGCGCCGAACTGCTTGTTCGTGCCGCCGCTCAGGGTGCCGTGGTTCGCGGCCTGGATCGCGTTGTACACGGCCACGTCGACGCGCTTCAGCGCGCTCGTCATCACCCACGAGCCTAGGTAACCCTGGTCGGCGTCGACGCCGATCCCGAAGATGCCCTTCTCGTGTGACGCATCGAGCACGCCGAGGCCGCACTGGCCTGCGACCTGGAACTCCACGACCGAGCCCTGCGCGATCTGGTTCAGGGCGATCTCCTTGCACTTCGCCTGCTTGACGAAGTCGTTGGAGTAGCCGTTCAGCGTCTGGATCCCCGGATCGGCCTTCTTCGCGCCGTACTGGAAGCCGGCGATGTACCGGTCGACCGGCGGGATCTTCAGGCCGCCGACCGAGCCGACCGCTTTCCCGTTGTGGGACTTGGCCCAGAGGCCCGCCGCATAGCCGACCAGGTACCCGGCCTCCTGCTCGTGGAACAGCAGGCCTTCGACGTTCTTCGGCTTGTGCTTCAGACTCGTGGCATCGACGTCGACGATCGCGAACTTGTTGTTCGGGAACGCCGAGGCGATCGCATCCATGGCATCCGCCATCAGGAAGCCGACGCCGATCGTGACGCCTGCGCCCGACTGGACGCACGCCTTCAGGTTCGGGATGTACTGCGAGCCCGAGGCAGACTGGATGACGCGACCCTTGATGCCTGCCCGCTCCGCGTGCTGGAGACCGACATAGGCGAGGTGGTTGAACGACTTGTCGTTCAGGCCTCCGATGTCGGTCACGAGACAGGCAGAGAACTGGGCCTTATGTGCTGCCGACGCCGAGCCGCCGCGAACGGCGGCTCCGAGCGACGCGATGAGCACCGTCACGACGGCGAGCGCCGCGAGCGTGAGCCAACGCTTCCTCACTTGGTGAACCCTCCTTGCTCAGATGTCCTTCTGGGGGGACTGGCGGGGGTACAGTACCCCGTTCCCCGGCCTGCGCCTAGTCCGGCGCGACGCGTTCGAGCTCGTGCTCGGTGATCAGGACGCGCCGGGGCTTCGAGCCCTCGTACGGCGAGATGATCCCGCGCCGCTCGAGCATGTCGACGAGCCTGCCGGCACGCGTGTACCCGACGCGGAGCCGTCGCTGGAGCAGCGACACGCTCGCGGTCTGCGCGGTCACGACGACCTCGATCGCCCGGTCGAGCAGCGGATCCTCGTCGGGGTCGAACTCGCCGTCGTCGGAGTCGGCCTCGTCGACGAACACCTGCGGCAGCTCCAGGAACGTCTCGTCGACCTCCTGTTCCCGCTGGGCGCGCGCCTGCTCGACGATCAGCGCGATCTCGTCCTCGGTGACGAATGCGCCCTGGACGCGCTGGAGCCGCGACGTGCCGAGCGGCTTGAAGAGCATGTCGCCCTGGCCGAGAAGGCTCTCGGCCCCGTTCGTGTCGAGGACCACGCGAGAGTCGGTCTGGGACGAGACCGCGAACGCGATCCGCGACGGGACGTTCGCCTTGATCATGCCGGTGATCACGTCGACCGAAGGCCGCTGCGTCGCGAGTACGAGGTGGATGCCGACGGCGCGCGACTTCTGCGCGAGGCGGATGATCGAGTCCTCCACCTCCTGAGGGCTGACCATCATCAGGTCGGCGAGCTCGTCGATCACGACGAGGAGGTACGGCAGCTCGTCCTCGCCGCGCTTGCGGAAGGCACGATTCGCCTCGGGAAGGTTGCGGGCCCGAACCTGCGACAGGCGCTCGTAGCGGCGCTCCATCTCCGTGACAACGTTGAGAAGGACCGCGCTCGCTTCCTTCGGGCTCGACACGACCGGGGTCAAGAGGTGCGGGATCGCCTCGTAGTAGTTGAGCTCGATCCGCTTCGGGTCGATCAGGATCAGCCGCGCCTCGTCGGGAGTCGCGCGCAGGAGGATCGACGTGAGGATCGTGTTGATGCAGCCCGACTTGCCGGAGCCTGTCGTTCCGGCGATCAGGATGTGCGGCATGCGCGCGAGATCGGCCCAGACCGCCGCGCCGGAGATGTCCTTGCCGAGCCACACCGACAGCGGGCTCGCAGACTGCGGCAGGTCGTCGTAGATGTCGCCGAGCGTGACGAGGTTCGGGCTGAGGTTCGGGACCTCGACCCCGACGGCCTGCTTGCCGGGAATCGGCGCCAGGATCCTGATCTCGGTCGTCGCCAGGGCGTAGCTCAGGTCGTCCTTCAGGTTCGCGACCTTGCCGACCTTCGTGCCCGGCGCGAGCTGCAGCTCGTAGCGCGTCACGCGCGGGCCTGCGATCGTGCCGATGACGGTCGCCTCGACGCCGAAGTGGGCAAGGCACGTGACGAGCGCCTCTGCGACACGCTGGCTCGCTTCGCCGTTCGGCCCGGCTCCGGGCTTCGACTTCTTGAGGAGGCCCCGGTCCGGCAGCTCGTACTCGCCCACCGGCTCGAGCGTCGGGAAGAGCTGCTCCTGCGACTCGTGCACGTCGTCCTCGTCGTAGGTCTCCTCGGTCGCGGCGTCGTAGAGAACCGGCGGCGGCCCGACGGACACAGAGTCGGTGACGAGATCCGGGTAGTCGTGCTTCACGTCGACCGGCGGGTGGAACGCCTCCTCGCGCGCGGGGTACCCGCCGCCGCCGCCGTCGCCGAAGTCCGCCAGCTCGGCGGTGAAGCTGCGAACGCGCGTGTGGGCGAGGTGCACGACGTGCCCGGTCCGCCGGAGCGCGGCGCCGATCGACGTGCCCGTCAGGAAGGTGACGCCGGCGATCGTCAGCAGGACGCCGAGGATGGTCGCTCCGGTCGTACCGAGGCCGACCGCGACGACGCGCTCGAGGCCGTCGCCCACGGCACCGCCGTGCGCATCCCCGAGCGTGAGGAGGAGCCCGGTGATCGCGACGCCCAGGCCGAGGCGGAACGGCCGCACGTCGACGAGCGCGCTGCGCGTGACGATCAATCCTCCGAGCGGGACGAGAACGAGTGGCGCCAGGTACGCGGCGGAGCCGACGGCTGCCTTCACGGCATGCGCGACCGGCCCGCCGCTGAACCCGAACCACAAGACCGCGGCGATGAAGACCCCCGCGCCGACGAGCCCGAGCCCGACGAGCTCGGGATGCGGCTTCGGGATGCGGAATTCGCCGCGCGGCTTCCTGCCGCGGCGTTTCTTGACCCGGCTCGGCGTTTTCGGGGACGTGCGATGGGGCCGCTTCTTGCGCGCCATGGCAGGCACTTCGCCCCGCCCACGCTCAGTCCTGCCGCTGGAACGACGCGGTCAGCATCCCGAAGTACGTCGGCGCGTCGTACGACAGGAGCTCGGCGCGGAACGCGTCCCCGAGCGCGCCGTGGAGCATCAGCATCTGCCAGAGACTGTCGGCGAGCGCGTCCTTGGCCCGCTGCGGGTCCCAGCCGGCGAGCTCGCCGAGCGCATTTCGCCGGACGACGTCCTGCACGTCGTCGTCGTACGGCTGCGAATGCTCGCTGTACCCATACGGCCCGTCATGGGTGTGCCCGTGCCCGTGGTCGGCGCTCGCGATGAACGCAACCGGCCGCTCGCCCACGGCGGCCGCCAGCGCACGCCCTGCCCGCACGTGATCGTCGTTCGAGAGGGCGCGGCACGGCGTCACGATCACGGCGGGAAGCCGCAGGAAGGTAAGCGGGATGCCGGCGCCCCAGTCGATCGGCATCGTCGATCCGCCGGCTGCCGTCGTTCCGAACGTCATCCCGAGCGCCGGCAGCCCCGCGGCTTGCAGCGCAGCCACGCACACGTCGGCGAGCGCCGGGTCTCCGTCGCCCTCGTAGAGGTGCGTCGCGTCGACGAACTGGTTCGGATGCTCGGTGAGGCGCGACGAGCGGACGACGCCGAAGTGGTCGTCGAGGAGCGTTCCATGCGGCGTGGCGAGGATCGCCGCCTCGGCGCCGCTCGCCTCGAGCCGGCGCGCGAGCTCGTGCATGCCCTCGGCCGTCGGGCCGTCCGGCTGCTCGTACACGGGGTTGCCGTGCGGAGCGATCGCGCCGAAGACGATCATCCGAGCGAGCTGATCCGATCGACGATCAGCTCGGCGAACCGCGGGCCGTCGATGTCCAGGCCGACCTTCGCGTTCGGCGGACCGGAGTGCTCGCGTCCGCGCCAGTCGACGTTCGTTCGCCCCCAGCTCGAGCCGGTCGTACAGTCGACCTCGATCGACGCGTCCCGCACGTCCATCAAGGTCGGGTCGATGAGATGCGCGATGCATACCGGGTCGTGCATCGGCGAGCCGTCGAGATCCGTGTAGCGGCGCTTGTGGAAGCGCGCGTAGAAGTCCATCAGCTCCGCGACGACCTTCCCGACACGGCCGGCGCCGCGCATGCGCTCCGTGTGCTCGTCCTTGATGAGGGCACGATGCGTCACGTCGAGCCCGACCATGGTCGTGTCGAGGCCTTCCGCGAACACACGCTGCGCCGCCTCCGGATCGGCCCAGATGTTGAACTCGGCCGCAGGCGTCCGGTTCCCCTCGCCGATCGCTCCGCCCATCAGGACGATCCGCTCAGGACGCGCGTCGTGGTGCGTCGCGAAGAGGAGTCCGACGTTCGTCAACGGGCCGGTCGCGACGAGCACGGGGTTGTCCGCGCTGCGGTACCGCCGACCGAGGAACTCGACCGCGTGCTCCGGCTGTGCGCTCTGCGACGGCGGCGGCAGGTCCGGCCCATCGAGCCCGGATTCACCGTGCACGTGCGCCGCGACGTCGCGCTTCCGGACGAACGGCGCGTCCGCGCCCGCGTAGACCGGGATGTCGGTGCGACCCGCGAGCTCGAGCACGCGTAGCGCGTTGCTCGTCGTCTTGTCGAGCGTCTGATTGCCTGAGACGGTCGTGACCGCCTGCAGGTCGAGCTCGGGCGAAGCGACCGCGAGCAGGATCGCGATCGCGTCGTCGTGTCCGGGATCGCAGTCGAGGATGATCGGCGTCGGCGTCATGCCCCGAGTATTGCTGCGACGTCGTCGGCGGTGGGGAGCGAAGGTTGCGCGCCGAAGCGCGACGCGGCCACCGCGCCGGCGGCGCATGCGCGCGCGAGCGCCGCGCCCCGCTCGCGCCCTTCGAGCAGCGAGACGACGAGGCACGCGGCGAACGCGTCGCCTGCGGCGGTCCCGTCGACCGCGTCGACGGGGGGCGGCGTCGCGCGCGCCACCTCGATGCCGCCCTCGAACAGCACAGCGCCCTCGGCTCCGGACGTCACCGCCACGAGCTTGCCGCGCGACACCACCTCGTGCTCGAGGCGGTTCACGATCAGCAGGTCGGGCTCGAGGTCGATCGGACGCGCCGGCGCGGCGTTCAGCGCGAAGAGCTCGGCGCCTCGCGCCGCCGCGCGCACGACGGCGTCGGGCACCTCGAGCTGGCACAGGACAGCGCCGCCCGGCGAGGTCGGCGCGACCTGGTCGTTCGCTCCGGGGATGACGACGATCTGGTTCTCGCCTGCGCCGTCGACCAGGATGAGCGCGATCCCCGTCGTCCCGGTGCGGGCGACTTCGAGCTCGACGCCTGCCTCGCGCAAGCCCGCGAGCGCGTCGTCCGCGAGCGCGTCCTCGCCTACCGCGCCGACCATCCGCACCCGCGCTCCGAGCCGGGCGGCGGCCACCGCCTGGTTCGCACCCTTCCCACCGGGGACGCGTGCGAGCTCGTGGCCTACGAGCGTCTCCCCCGCCCGCGGCAAACGCTCGACACGCGCGACGAGGTCGAGGTTGATCGAGCCGACGACGGTGAGCTCGACTGGCATGCCCCGAGCGTAAACAAGGTGCCGGGCACTCGTGCCCGGCCCTTCTCGACGAGCCTGCGCTCGACGCGTCGGCCATGCGAAGCGCACTGCACGTCGGCTGCCACCAGACGTGTCCCATGCACGCTCGTCCGGAGCGCCTCTGCCGTGTCGACCTTTCGCTCGGCTAGGCCGCGATGGCGCGGAGATCGTCCAACGCGCAGCCGAGCAGGTTCTCGCGGAGGTCGAAGAGGCCCGCCCAGAGCGAGCTCGCGTCGATCGACGACTGCCACCGCACCGTCGAGGCGAGGCCTTCCAGCGCACGTACGAACACCGCCAGCTCCAGGTACGCCTGCGCGACGCGGTGCGGCGCGACCTTCACACCGGCGCGATCCAGCACCGGCGCCCAGTCGACGAGCTCACCAGGGCCTGGCTCGCCGAACCACGATCGCCCCTCTGCCTGGTCCGCCTCGAGCTCGAGCAGGTACCGGCCGAGCGGCGTCTCGAGGCCGGCGAGCGCCGTCTCGACGCGGTCGGCCGCGCGGCGCAGCGCCGCCTGCCGGCGTCCCGGCGTCCCAGGCTCCGCTTCCCCGCGCGCCCAGCGCTCGAGGAGCCGGCAGAACGCGAGCGACGACACCTCGAGTGCGAGCAGCTGTCCGATCAGCCGCTTCGCGGTCCGCTCGTCGGCGGCGTGCTCGACGATCACCGGCGCCCACTCCGGGCGCGTCTCCAAAGGGATTGTCATACCTCGATGACCACCGGCAAGATCATCGGCCGCCGGCGCGTCCGGTCATAGACGAGCTGCCCGATGCCGTCGTGGATGTGCTCCTGGAGCAGCTTGATCTCACGGATGTCGTCCGCCAGGAGCCCGCGGACGATCTCGTGTACCTCCCGCCGCATCTCGGCGAGCAGCTCCTCGCTCTCGGCGAAGCCGCGCGAGATCAGCTCCGGCTGCGCGGCAGCACCGTCGGCGAGCGTGGTGACAACGATCAGCACACCGTCCTCGGACATGTGGCGGCGATCGCGGAGCGCGACGTCCGAGATGTCGCCGACACCGAGGCCGTCGACGAAGGTGACGCCGACCTCGACGCGATCGACGATGCGCACACCCGACCGCGAGAGCTCGACGACGTCTCCGTTCTCGGCGAGGACGATCGACGACGCGGGCACGCCCGCCTCTTGCGCGAGCCGCGCGTGAGCGGCCTGCATGCGGTACTCGCCGTGGATCGGCATGACCGCCTTCGGCCGGACGAGCGAGATCAAGGTGCGCAGCTCCTCTGCCCGGCCGTGTCCTGAGACATGGACGTCCGCGTTCTCCTCGTGCAGCACCTCCGCCCCGCGCCGCGTCAGCTGGTTGATCGTGTCGTGCACGCGCAGCTCGTTCCCCGGCACGGGGCGCGCGGAGAGGATGACCGTGTCGCCGCGCTCGACTTTGATCGCGGGGTGATCGTCGTAGGCGATGCGCGTCAACGCGCTGAGCGGCTCACCCTGCGAGCCCGTGCACAGCACGAGCTGCTCGGCCGCCGGGACGTCGTCGACGTCTGCCGGCTTCACGAGCATGTCGTCGGGCACCTCCACGTACCCGAGGTTGCGCGCGACGTTGAGGTTGCGCCGCATCGACCGCCCGACGATCACGACCTTGCGGCCGCAGTCGGTGCCGACGTCGATCGCCTGCTGCATGCGGTGGATGTTCGACGCGAAGCTCGAGATCAGGACACGGCCGCGACGCGCGGGGATGATCTGCCGGAACGCCTCGCCGACGACGCGTTCCGAGCGGGTGAAGCCCGGCCGCTCGGCATTCGTCGAATCGCCGAGCAGCAGGTCGACGCCGCGATTGCCGAGGTCCGCGAGCCGGCCGACGTCGGTCTTCAGTCCGTCGACCGGGGTGTGGTCGAGCTTCCAGTCGCCCGTGTGGAACACGCGGCCGGCGGCCGTCTCGATCGCGATCCCGACCGCATCCGGAATCGAGTGGGCCATGCGCACGAACTCGAGCCGGAACGGGCCGAGCTCGACCGGCCCGGCGTCCGGATCCACCTCGCGGAGCTCGGCAGCCCGCAATAGCCCGTGCTCGTCGAGCTTCGACTTGACCAGCCCGAGGGTCAGCCGCGTCGCCCAGATCTCCTCGACGCGGACCTCGCGCATCAGGAACGGCAGGGCACCGACGTGATCCTCGTGCGCGTGCGTCAGCACGACGGCGCGCACGGGCGCGTCGCGCAGGTACCCGAAGTCGGGCAGGATCACGTCGACACCGAGGTGCTCGTCGCGCGGGAACGACATTCCCGCGTCGACGACGATCCGCTCGCCGGACGCTTCGTAGACGGTCATGTTCTTGCCGACCTCACCGAGGCCGCCAAGCGGGATCACGCGGAGCACGTCGTCCATCTGGACCCGCAGTGTAGAGAGGGCCCCTCGCTCAGACGGCGACGAGCAGCCCGAGACGCTCGAGGCAGCCGCGAATGCGGGCGACCTCGTCCTCGGTCGCGTCCACCATCGGCAGGCGATGCCCACCCACGGGGTGCCCGAGAAGCCGCAGCGCGGCCTTGATCGCGATCGGGTTCGTGACCACGCCGAGCAGGTCGTACACCGGCGCGAGCGCGTCGTCGATCTCGCGTGCCCTCGCGGAGTCTCCGTCGAGCGCCGCCCGCACCTGCTCGGCGACCTGCGGCCCGACGACGTGCGTGTGGACGCACACCCCGCCGGCGCCGCCCAGCTCGAGGAACGGCTGCACGAGGTTGTCGTCGCCCGCGTAGAGGTCGAGCCCCGTCGCCACGATGTGCCGCGCCTGGTCGAGATCGGCGTTCGCCTGCTTGACCGCCTTCACCGTCTCGATCTGGGCCAGCCGGGAGATCGTCTCGGGCTCGATGTTCACGGCGACGCGCGACGGGATGTTGTAGACGACGATCGGCCGGTCGCTCGCCTGCGCGATCGCGTCGAAGTGCGCGACGATCGCGCGCTGCGGCGGCCTGTTGTAGTAGGGCGTGACCACGAGGAACGCGGAGGCGCCGAGCTCGTGCGCGGCCGCGGTGAGATGGACCGAGTGCGCCGTGGAGTACGTCCCCGTGCCCGCGACGACGGCGGCGTGGTCGCCGACCGCCTCCAGCGCGGCGCGGATCAGGTCGAGACGCTCGCGGTCGGTGAGCGTCGGGCTCTCGCCGGTCGTCCCGGCGACGACGACACCGTCGGAGCCGTTTTCGACGAGGTGACGCGCCAGCGCCTGAAACGCGTCGTAGTCGACGCTTCCGTCGCCTTGGAACGGCGTGACCATCGCCGTCAGGACGTGGCCGAGCACACGGGAAGTGTACGCGTGATACTGGCCGGCGATGGCCCGGTTCGTGCTCGTTCACGGCGCCTGGCACGGCGCTTGGTGCTTCTCCGACCTCATTCGTGAGCTGGCGCTGCGGGGCCACGCCGCCGCGGCGGTCGACCTTCCCTGCGACGTGCCCGGGCTCACGCAGCACGACTACGCGAGGCTGATCGGGCCGCAGCCGGACGCAATCCTCGTCGGCCACTCCCTCGCGGCACAGACCATCCCGCACGTCGAGGCGCACCTGCGGGTCTATCTGGGCGGGCTGCTGCCGGTGGCCGGCGCCTACGACGAGGCGTTCGCTGCGGGGTTCGGCGGCACGGTTCGCGACGAGCTCGACCGGAGCTACTGGCCCGATGCGGACACGTGCGCCGCGTTCATGTACCCGGACTGCACGCGCGAGCGGTCGGACGAGGCGTTCGCGCAGCTCCGCCGGCAGGCGCGGATCGGTGGTGAGCCCGCGCCGTTCGGCGCGGGCGACGTCGTCATCGCGACCTTGCGCGACGCTGCGATCGACCCCGTGTGGCAGCTCCGGACCGCGCGGGCGCACGGTGCGCGCGTG
Organism: Gaiellaceae bacterium; assembly: GCA_036490895.1. Classification (GTDB taxonomy): domain Bacteria; phylum Actinomycetota; class Thermoleophilia; order Gaiellales; family Gaiellaceae; genus PALSA-600. The sequence goes on along the minus strand of DASXDB010000023.1, from coordinate 1,795 downwards.
ATCGAGCTCGACTCGGGGCACTCTCCGTTCTTCACGCAGCCGGACGAGCTGGCAGGGGTGCTCGACCGGTTAGCGGCGCCGCCCGAAGAGGCGTAGCGAGAGCGGAAGAGGTTGTGAAGTCGAGGTAGAACGCGAGCGCGCCGACAATCGACCCCTTCGAGGCTACGCCTCGAGCCGGACGACCCTCGGGGCAACTTCGATCGGGTGTCCGGCTTCGCGGAGAAACGCCTCTTCATACGGCCGGCCGGCCAGGCCGACGAGGGCCGCCGGCGCGACCTCGCGCAGCCGCTCGAGCACCGGCTCGACATTACGGCGCTCATAGAGCACGTCGGCGGCGAGCGCGAGGTCGAATCGCTCGTCCCACGGTTGCCGCCAGTCGCGCACCTCGGCACGCAGCTCGAGCCCGTTCCGTGCAGCGTTCGCGAGGAGCAGCTCGACCGCGTCCGCCGACCAGTCGACCGCGGTCACCCTCGCGCCCTTCGCGGCGGCGACGAGAGACGGCGGCCCGAGCCCGCAGCCGAGCTCGACGATCCGCAGGCCGCTCACGTCCGCGAGCGCCGCCGCGAGCGCGCGCGCCGCCGGCCACAGCTCGGCCCAGTACGGCAGGAACTCGTCATCGACGAACGCCTCCTCGTCGATCAGGGCCTCGGGCGACAGCGGCCGAAGGAGCTCGAGCCGGACGCCGGCGACCGCGATCTCGTCAGAGAAGAGCGTCAAGCCCGACGGTGAGGCCCGGCGGCAACGACGGGAGCTTCTCGAGCGCGAGCAGCACTCCCGGTGTGTACGCCTCGCGTGAGATCGCATCGTGGCGGATCGAGAGCGTCTGCCCCGCATCGCCCAGGATCACCTCCTGGTGCGCGTTCAGGCCGGGCAGCCGGACGGAATGGATCGGGACGTCGCCGCCCATGCGCTCGGCCGTCAGCTTCGCCGTGCCCGAAGGCATGTCGAGCTTGGCGGCGTGGTGCAGCTCGACGATCTCGGCCCGGTCGAGGTGCCTCGCGGCCTCCGCGGCGAACCGCATCATGAGCACCGCCCCGATCGCGAAGTTCGGCGCATAGAACACGCTCACCGGGGCGTCGCGGAACTCGTCGGTGTCCCAGCCGGTCGTGCCGACGACGCTCGGCACCCCTCTCGCGACGGCTGCGCGCACGTTGGCTGCGGCCGCGTCGGGGCGCGTGAAGTCGACCATCGCGTCGGCTCCGGCGAGGGTGTCGACGAGGGTGTGGCCGGCCGATTCGAGGCCCGGGCCGAGCACGGAGCCGACCTTGCCGCGGCGTCCATTGAGGAGGACGTTCACGCCGCGCGCGCGAGGTCGGGGGTGACCCGCTCGAGCGCCGTGAGGAACCGCTCCTCGTTCGGCCCGATGCACGCCGCCGAGAGCCGCTCGGATGCGAGGAGCGCGCCGGCGAGCGCCGACACCGACGCCGAGTCGACCGCGTCGACCTCGGCGACGATCCGGTCGAGCGACAGCAGCTCCGAATCGGTGATCAGCGACTTCCCCAGCCGGTTCATCCGCGTCGACGTCGACTCCATCGAGAGCAGGATGCGGCCCTTCAGATTCTCCTTTGCGCGCTCGAGCTCCCGTTCGGGAAGGTTGCCACCGGCGATGTCGGCGATCTGCTCGGCGGTGATCGTCAGCGCGTCGGCGAGGTTCTCCTCGCGCGTGCCGAGATAGACGCCGATCTGGCCGGTGTCCGTGTACTGCGAGACGAACGAGTAGACCGAGTACGCCATCCCGCGCTTCTCGCGAATCTCTTGGAAGAGCCGCGACGACGCCGAGCCGCCCAGGATCGCA